>NZ_JAAGPP010000122.1:0-28749 GCF_017104975.1 Burkholderia sp. Ac-20344 | reverse complement strand
TCGATGCCCATGCGGGCAATCGCAGGAGAGCACTGCTGGCTCATGGCACACCTCCGAGGACGGAAACAGGCGTCGGCCCAGATTACGCGATTACGGGAGGGGCGGACCATCCTATTAGTGGTGAGCGCGCCCGCCCGACGCCAGCAGGTCGCTTACGCGAAAGCGCGGGGCCTGTCGGAGAGACGTGCGTGCGCGCTGATGTTGGTGGCGCGATCGGCGCTGCATTACGAATCGACGCTCGCTGTGCGCGACGCGCCGGTGCTGGCGGCGATGGGCATTCTGTCGGCGCAGTATCCGCGTTATGGGTACCGGCGAATCCAGATTTTTCTGGAACGGCAAGGCCATCCGATGAGCGCGGATCGCGCATGGCGGCTTTGGCGTCTTGCGGGGCTGCAGGTGCCTCGCAAGCGTCCGCGCAGACGTGTGTCGGTCCGTCGTCCGCGGCCCCAGCCAGCGACGGCGGCTCGGCATGTCTGGGCGTATGACTTCGTGTTCGACGCCTGCGCTAACGGCCAGCAACTGAAATGCCTGACGGTGATCGATGAATACACACGGGAGTGCCTGGCCATCGATGTTGCGGGATCGATCCGCTCAGGGCGGGTCATCGATGTTCTGTCGAGACTGGTCAGCGTTCACGGCGCACCACGCTACCTGCGCTCAGATAACGGCCCGGAGTTCGTATCGCGGGCCATCCTGAAGTGGGCAGCGGATAGCGGGATGGAAATGGCGCTCAGTGATCCGGGCAAGCCTTGGCAAAATGGGGCAGACGAGAGCTTCAACGGTAAATTCCGCGACGAGTGCCTGAGCCTCGAATGGTTTCGGACACGCGCCGAGGCAATGGTCGTGATCGAGCAGTGGCGGCGTCACTACAACGCCGTCCGGCCGCATTCGAGTCTGGCGTATCTGACGCCCGACGAGTTCAAGCAGCAGTATTGTTCAACTGACGCAACCGAGGCCGTTCTCCAAGATTGAAATGGCCCGAAGAAATCAGGCAGGTCACCAGGATTCATTGCCGGTTTCGACGATGTGGCAGTGATGGGTGACGCGGTCCAGCAGCGCCGTCGTCATCTTTGCGTCCCCGAACACGGTCGCCCACTCACCGAAGCTGAGGTTGGTGGTGATCGCGACACTCGTGTGTTCATACAGCTTCGAGAGCAAGTGGAACAGCAATGCGCCACCGGTCTGGCTGAACGGCAGGTAGCCCAGTTCGTCGAGGATCACCAGGTCGACGTACATCAGCTTATGGGCGATCTGGCCTTGTTTGCCGATGGACTTCTCCTGCTCCAGTGCATTGGTCAGCTCGACGGTCGAGAAGTAGCGCACTCGCTTGCCGTGGCGCTGCACGGCCTCAATTCCGATCGCTGAGGCGAGGTGCGTTTTGCCGGTGCCGGGGCCACCGATGAACACGACGTTGTGTGCGCTTGCGAGGAACGACAGGTCACTGAGTTCTCGAACCAGCGCTTCGTCGACGTGCGCCTGCGCGAAGTCGAAGCCCTTCAGGTCGCGGTGAGCCGGGAAGCGAGCGGCGGTCATCTGATAGGCGATCGAGCGCACCTGTCGCTCCGCCGTCTCAGCCATCAGCAGCTGCTTCATGAAGCGCTCCGGGTCGAACTCCGTGTGACGCGACTGCGCCAGCAGCTCTGGCCAGGTGCTCGCCATGCCATGTAGTTTGAGCTCCTTGAGCTGGGCGGCGATGTCGTTAGACATGACGGTCCTCCGGTGGGTTGGCGCGCAGGGTTTCGTAGCGGCTCACGTCGGCGGCCGGCTCTTCGGTAAGCTGGAGTTTCGTCGTCGCGAGGTTGGTGCTCGTGGTGGGCGCCTTCAACCGGCTCAGCACGTTCAGAACGTGCTCCCCACTGGGGCGTCCCGAGTCCAGCGCTGCCTGCACGGCAAGCAGCACGGCATCGAGCCCGTGTTCGCGCACCGCGGCGAGCACCTGCGTCATGATGCGATCACCTCCCGGGTGCTTCAGTAGGTGCCGCTGCAACTGCTGCAGCGGCTGTGGCATCGTGACGAACGGAGCACCGTTGCGCAATGCGCCGGGTTTGCGCTCGACCAGCGTGATGTAATGGCGCCAGTCGTAGAAGGTCATGTGCCGCTCGAAGCTGCGTTCGTGGCGTGCGATCTCCTGGGCGTCGGCGACGACGCTGAGATATGCCGGATAGCAGCGCACGCTCACCAGCTGGTTCGTGTACTCGGTGGGCACGCTGTAGCGGTTGCGCTGGAAGTGGATGAGGCTGGTCGACGACACCCGCAGGGTCTGCTCGACATAGCCGTCGAACGGGCGTGGATTGGGCATCAGCCTGGTGCGCTCGTCCTGCAGCACGTCCTCGACCGTCAGCTCGGGCCACTGCGGGTGCCGCATCTGCCAGGCCTGACGACACTGGCCCGCGACCCATTCGTTCAGAATCTCCAGCGTTTCCCAGCGTCGTAGCGCAGCCTCGTGCCAGATCTGGCGGCGCCGGTCCTGCACGTTCTTCTCAACGATGCCCTTCTCCCAGCCGGCGGCACGGTTGCAGAATTCCGGCTCGAACAGGTAATGGCCGCACATTGCCTCGAAGCGGGCGCTGACCGCGCGCTCCTTGCCGCGGCCGACCTTGTCCACGGCGGTCTTCATGTTGTCGTAGATGCCGCGGCGCGGAACGCCGCCAAACGCGGCGAATGCGCGGGCGTGCGCATCGAACAGCATCTCGTGACTCTGGGTCGGATAGGCGACCAGCCAGAACGCCCGGCTGGCATTGAGCTTGACGTGGGCGACCTCCAGGCGTCGCCGCAACCCGCCGATGAAGGCGTATTCGCAGCTCCAGTCAAACTGGAATGCTTCGCCGGGTTCGAAGGCCAGCGGTACATAGGCCTTCCTGCGCGGGGCTTCAGCCTGCTCCTCGTGCCAGCGTCTCACGAAGGCGCTGACGTGGCCGTAGCTGCCGGCGTAGCCCTCGCCGCGGATGGCCTCGAACATGAACCGGGCCGTGCGCCGGTCACGCTTCGGGCGATGGCTGTCCGCCCGCAGCCAGCCCGTCAGCTGCGCGGCCCACTCGTCGACGACGCTCGGGCTGACGCGCTTCGGGTACTTCGGCTCAACGGCATCCGTTTGCCGAAGCCAGCTGCGCACCGTGTTCCGGGACAGGCCCGTGCGCCTGGCAATCTCGCGCAGCGGGACCTTCTCGCGGAAATACATCCGCCTGATCTTGGCCAATATGCCCACCGTGATCACCTCTGTATCCCCTGCTCAAAGATTGAGCAGGGCATTCAATCACGTGGGTCAAAATTCGATGAAAATTACTGCCTTAGGTGGGTCAGTTCTGCGTGGACATCAACAGCAGAACGTATCCAAGATCGCGCCCTGCCTTGCGTCGCCTCATTCCCGCATTGGCATCGCCATTGGGCAGGCCGTCCTGCGAATGTCGAACTTACCAGGCTTCAAAACCGTGCTCGCAAAATTTCTCTCGCCGAAAGCTGACGCCATTGACTTGCCCGATTACGGTAATTCCTCGACATAATCCGATAACGAAAAAGTCCACGTCGGTCATCCCGAGTAACACTTTGTAAGGTGCGTAGTGGTGGATCGGCATCCTTATAATATTCGGACAACCTGATTCAACGATCAGGGATCGATTAAATTATCAAGTAGAGGTGGAACATGTTTATTGTTAAGAAAGCACCGATCATGGCGCTCGCGGGGGTTCTGATTGCAAGTCTCGGTCAATCACCTGTCCTGGCACAAGGTATTGTTGGCTCGGCACTCGGCGGCGCAGCGGATATCACCGGTGCGGCACTGGGTGGCGCAGCCAATATCACAGGCACCGCGCTAGGCGGGGCAGCCGGCGTTACCGGGGCAGCGCTCGGGGGGGCGGCCGGCGTTACGGGAACGGCGCTCGGCGGGGCCGCTAATGTGACCGGCGCTGCACTCGGCGCGCCCAGATACGGCTACGACGATGAAGCGCCGCCACAGCGACCACAACGCCGCCACAAGCACCGCCACCACTATCAGCCAGACAGCTATTGACCGGACCACAGGCTGATTGAGGACTGAGGCTAGCTCAATTTCCGTCCAGACCTTAGTTGAAAAATTCCGGCTCCTTGGAGCGGGCTGAATCCCCCGATCGGTGCACTGGCGGGCAAATTCCGCCGGTGTCATCCACGGTAATGAGATGGCCTCGCTCGTTCGGACAGGGCGGTCTCAAGGTAAGCGACTCGGAGCGGCCGTTCGCTCACGGGGCCTGATCGAAGGTATCGTAGTTCCCACTAATTTTGAACTGAACCCCGAAGGTTGGACTCCGACCTGAAGGGACTATGGGAAAATACACGGACCAAGCCAAGCTGGCGGCCGTCAGAGATTACTGCTCCGGCGAGTCCGGCCTAAAAGCTGTTGCACAACGGCATGGCGTCGATGTTTCATCGCTGCGGCAATGGATTGCCGGCTATCGGGCTCATGGCGAGGAAGGCGTGCGGACAAAGAAGCGGGCTCCCACGAATTTCAGCGCTGAATTCAAACTTTCGGTACTGAAGCGGATGCACGAGGAAGGCTTGTCGCAGCGACAAACTGCAGCTCTGTTCAATATCCGCCGCTTCAACGTGATCGGCGAGTGGGAAGAGAAATTCAATCAAGGCGGTCCGAAAGCACTCGGCCGCGTGTCCGGCGAGCGCCGCAAGACGATGTCAAAGACGCCCTCTGACCAAGAGAAACAACAGAATTCCGATCACGATCGCAGCCGCCAGGACCTGATTGACGAGCTGAACAGCCTACGGATGGAGAATGCGTACCTAAAAAAGCTCGACGCCTTGGTTCAGGCGAACGGTCGGCAACCGCAAAAGAGCGAACGCTGATCGTGCTCGAGCTGAGGCAGCATTACCCGCTTGCCGGCCTGCTGCAACTTGCCGGGCTTGCTCGCAGCACGTTCTACTATCAGGGGTAATCGTCCTTTTCGTGCAAAATCTGGCGGTTTCGCCGGAGAGCCTTGTGCACCAAGGGTTTCATGGAGATTCCGACTATCGTCTGCTTTCTTGGCGGTGATGTGAGGTAAGCTACTTGCCCGCAATTTCCCATTGCGACCGTGACGGGAGGCAGCAGATGCCAGGCCTGGAGTTTCGGTATGTGGGGCAGGATCGCTTGCCGGCGCGATTGTCGGAGTTCGACGTCGAGCGTTACTTTGCGCTGAGCGACAGCGACGTGGCCGCGATCAACGACCGTTTCCGGCGCGATCGCCGTGCTGGCGCTGCCATCCAACTGGTCTTTCTGCGGGCCAGCGGTCACACGCTGGATCACGTCGGCACCCTGCCACGACATTTGCTGCGCTATGTCGGCGAGCGACTCGGTTTGCCGACACCGTCGATTGCGTCGCTGCGCACGCTCTACCAACGCTACAAGACTCAATACGAGCACCAGGTATGGGCGTGCGAGTATCTCGGACTGGCGTCGATGGGCGCTGACCAGTGGTCTGGCCTCGAAGCATGGATGCGGCAGGATGCTGCCGAATCGCTGACCCTCGACGAACTGGTGCAGCACGCGTACCACTGGCTGTACGAGCGGCGGCTTTTGATTCCCGCCGAGCGAACCTTACGGGACTTGGGGCGGGCGATCTGGGCCGAGGCAGAACGCGGGTTGCTCGTGACGATCCAGGCAACCGTCAGCGACGCCCAACTGGTGCGTGCCGACGCGGTTTTGTCCACACAACATAGTACCTCTGGGATGACCGTGCTCGAATGGCTGAAGACGCCTCCGGCACGGCACAGCCCGTCGACCATTACCGAGACCCTGTCGAAGGTCCGCTTCCTGAAGTCGCTCGGTGCCCACACATGGGACTTGGATGCGGTGCCGATCGAAAAGCAGCGCGCCTACGCGCTGCGCATATAGGCTCGACGGCCCGCCAAAGTTCGTGAACTCAAGGCTTCGACGCGCACGATCGAACTGATCTTTTTCCTGCACGTCACATTGCTGGAGCTGACTGACGCACTGCTATATCAAACGGGACGCCGTGTCTCCGACCTTGTCCGACGCGCCTACGATCGGACGACGGTCAAACAGGCTCGGTCCGCTGTCGAGTACCGACAGCAACTGATCTCGATCAAGGCGCTCGTCGACGATACGAGTCGGTCCGCACAGGACCGGCTCACCGAAATCAGTAAGCTGCTCGTGGATCTATCGGACAAACCGCCAACGAGTCACGCAGCCAGCGTCCGCGAAACGCTGACCGATGATCATCATCGCATCCGCAATCTGCTGGTGCCGTTACGCGAACTGGAATTGTCCGGCCGGGAGGCTGAGCCGAGCCTGCAACAACTCGAACTCCTCGGCACGTTGCACGACCGCGGCATAACCGAACTGCCCACCGACTGCGAGGTGCCCGTGAGCGCAAGCTGGCGGGATCTCGTCGAAGGCGAGGATCGCGTGCGGGCAATGCGAGCGCTCGAGGCTTCGGCAATTATGGGACTCCGCAAGAGCTTGCGACGCGGATCGGTGTGGATCAGTCATAGCCTGTCGTTCCGTGCTCGTGACCAACTACTGATCCCGCCCGCGCAATGGGAGCGCGAGCGTGACCGGCATGTCTCATCCCTCGGTCTGCCACACAAGGCTGAGCCATTCCTGGAGCGGCTGACGAGCCACCTGAAGGCGGGACTGTCCGCGCTCAACGAGGCGCTTGAGGCCGGACGTGTCACGATTGGGCCAGATGGTGCGTTGCACCTGTCAGCGCTCGAGGCGATGCCCACCGATGGCACCCCGAGGCGCACGCGCGACTTGATGTTCAAGGAAATCGGCACCACGCAGTTAGCCGATCTGCTCATCGAGATGGATGTTCACACCGGCTTCAGCGAAACGCTGCTGGCGCGTCGCGCGCGCGACGCGAACGAACTTGTGTCGTTGTATGCCGCGCTGATCGCGCACGGAACGGATCTCGATGCGAAGAGTGTCGTGGCGATGGTCCCGCAACTCGACTTGGCACCTATCGCGACGGCAATGCGGGCACTCGAAATGCCCGGACGATTGGCGCGAGCGAACGAGCGAGTGGTGGAATTCCAGCGCACCCATCCGATTACCGAACTGTGGGGCACCGGACGGCACGCATCCAGCGATTCGATGAGTCTGGACACGTCGCCGCATCTCTTTTACGCCCGCGTCGATCCGCGGCGCCGAACTCACGCGGTCGGCATCTATACGCACGTGCTGGATCAGCATGGCATTGTCTATAACCAACCGATCGTGCTGAACGAACGGCAGGCGGGCGTAGCCATCGAAGGTGTTCTGCGACATAACGAAAGTCGCGACGATGGCGGTCTGCAGCGACTCTCAGTCGACACGCATGGATACACGAGCGTCGGAATGGCCGTGTCGAAACTGCTCGGCTTCGACCTGTGCCCAGGCCTGCGCAATTTGGACGAGCGCAAGTTGTACTTGCCGCGCGGATTTGCTGTTTCCGAAGGTCTGGCGCCCGTCGTGGCACACGACGTTTCGCTCAAGGCAATTCGCGCTGGTTGGGACGAACTGTTGCGGCTCGTCGCCTCGATTCAGTCGGGCCGAGTCAGCGCGGTGGTCGCGCTGCAGCGGTTCGGCAGTGCCGCACAAGGTGATCCCGTGCATCGGGCCGCTGATCACCTCGGCAAGTTGTTGCGCACGCTTTTCCTGTGCGATTACTTCAGCAACGCGGCGTTCCGCCGAGAGCTGCATACGCTGCTCAATCGCGGAGAATCGGTACACCAGCTTCAGCGTGCCATCTACACCGGCCGGGTCGCACCCGAGCGCGGTCGGCGTCGCGACGAAATGGTCGCCATTTCGGGTTCGTTGACGCTGCTGACGAATCTCGTGATCGCCTGGAACACACAACGCATGCAGGCGACCGTGGACGCCTGGCGTCACAAGGGGCGGCAAGTCGACGACGAGTGGTTACGCAGGATGGGCCCCGCGCATTTTGCACACGTGAACTTTCGAGGTACCTTGAGCTTTCCCATCGACCAATACAGCGACGTCTTGCTGGAAGCCGCGCCGTGGCAACGTGGCACGGGATCATGAGTGAATGTAGCGAAAACGAACGAAGTCGTTCGCTGACATGCGAGTCGGGCGGGCTCGCCTTACGCCGCCCGCTGAGCATTTCGTTCAGCCTCGGTCAGATAGTTGTAGAGAGTGGACTTGCCGATGCCCATCAATTGGCAGATCTCTTCCACGGTATGGCGACGCTCGTGATAAAGCTGCACGGCAAGCTGCTCACGCTCGGGATCGAGCCGCTTCTTGCGCCCGCCGTTGTGTCCACGGGCGCGAGCCACCGAAAGGCCGGCCTGGGTCCGCTCACGAATCAGATTGCGCTCGAACGCGGCAAGCGCATCAAACAGGTGAAACACGTGGCGGCCGCCGGTCGACGCCGTATCGATGTCGTCCTGCAGGCTGTGCAGACCGGCGCCGACGGCATTGAGCCGCTCGACCAGGTAGATCAGGTCTTTCAGCGAGCGGCCGAGTCGATCGAGTCGCCAGACCACCAGGGTGTCGCCGGAGCGCAGCGCCGACAGCAGCGCCGTCAATCCGGTCCGCTCCGCCTTCGCGCCGCTGGCGGTATCCTCGAACACGCGTTCGCATCCCGCTTGCGCGAGCGCGTCGCGTTGCAGGTCAAGATGCGGGTCGTCGGTCGAAATGCGCGCGTAACCGATCAGCATGCGTATTCCAATTTGTCCGATAAAAATCCAGTATAGTCGGACATTGAAAGATGGAAGCCGAATCCAGACACCTTTGGTACGGTATCGCTGCAGGCGTTTGGCAGGATGCCGCTCGCTGGTTCAGCAAGGGGAAGGAAATGGGGAAGGAAGCCACTTCGCGGGTCATGAAGCCGCTTTTGCCGCGCGCGACCCCGGGCGAATGCTTCAGAACCTACGTGCAGGCGCACGTGCTCGGCATGCGCGACGCCGAATGGCGCCGCAAGGCCACGCAGATGTGTTTGTCCGCGTGGGATATTGGACTGCTTCCCGACCGGGCAATGCGTGAGCAGCAAGTCGAGCGACTGTGGCAGACCTGCGAGCCGTTGACACCCCACCGGACGTCGACGGAGATGGCGAGCTGGTTCATGACCGAAGTGCGCGCTTTGGTCGAGCGCAAGCGCGATTTGCTGCCGACGGTGACCACGTTCGTCGACGACGCTCGGCTCGAAGCCATCGACGACGCGACCGATCGGCTTATCGTGACGACTGCGGCCGGGAACGAGGCGCTTCTAGTTCACTTCCTGCCCGATTTTACGGGTACACCATCGTTCGGGCGGCGGTTGTATCGCCTGCGTGACTGGACCGACGAACTGGCCGATTGGGTGGATCAGATGCGCCGCGCGCGACAGCTGACCCACGACGAGCACGCAGAAGTCGCGGCGATCGCCGGCATGATGCGCGTCGAGCTGGCCGGATGCCGCCAGGTGTCGGCACGATTGCATGCGGTTCAAACGGCAGCAGCCGCCCGGCGGGTCACCGCTGAATGGGGCAAATTGGCTGGCGAGATCGACGCGCAGATCAAGGCGGTGCTCGTCGGTTTGCGGGGTGGCGCTCGAAATTAGAGCAATATATTTGACAATCGCTGAAGTTTTGCGTCATTGACGCTGCCTACAATGGGCTTGCCGCATCATCGTTGGCGGCAAATTCTAGAAAAACATTGAGAGAAAAATGATACTCAGACCACCCGCGTCCGGGGAACTGAAATATCGCGAGTTGTATAACGCGATCCACCGGGGCCTGTTACAGCACAACCGGCTGTTGAAGCTGGATACGCCGCTTGGCCAGAATGCGCTGATTCCGCTGCGGGCACGCGGATCGGCCCGGATCGGCCGCGATTATCACTGGACGCTCGATGTCGCGTCGCTGCGCGACGACACCGCGCTGCTGTCGCTGATGCATCAGCCCGTCACGCTGTGGCTGCAACAGCCGAGCGCTCCCTATTCCGATCCGGTGTATCGCCCGATCCACGGCTTCGTGCACCGCGTCGGCTACCTGGGCGGGGACGGCGGGCTGTCGACGTACCAGCTCGAATTTTCGTCGGCGCTGGTGTTCCTGGGCGGCACGCATAACGACGAAGGCTGGCTCGAGCAGACTGCGCAGGAGATCATGACCGATCTCCTCAATCGCTATCCACAGCTGCAGGGCCGATTCCGTTTCAACCTGAACCGGGAGCCGGCGATACGCTCGTGGTGCCGGCAAAGCGAAACGGATCTGCATTTCTTCCATCGCCTGCTCGAAGACGAAGGTTGGTATTGCTATTGGGTGCACGAACCGGTCCGCGACGGCGAGACGCCCAAAACCACGCTGGTGATTGTCGACCAGATCGCAACGCTGCCCGACGCGAAACCGGCCGACTTCGTACGCGGTGCCGGTGATCATGAGGCCGTGAACGGGTTGACGCACTGGGCGGCGATGCAGACGATGCAGAGTCTGCGGTATGTATCGCGCGCGTTCGATTACAAGCGCCCGGCTTCCAAGTTCGAGGCGCAAAGCGGGCTGAACGCCATCTCCTACGTATCGGGCGACGAGCGACACAAAGAGAACCGCGGTATTCCGGATGTACCGATGACCGTCTACGAGCCGACTGCTTACGGCTATCCCGACTCCGACAGCGGCGAGGCCCGTGCGCGCCGGCGCGTGCAAGGATGGGATGCGCGTGCGCAGCGCTACTTCGGGGTCGGCGGCCTGCGCTGGCTCGATGCGGGGTTACGCTTCGTACTGAATGATCATCCGCGTCATTCTGCGCGCGACGATGCCGATCGGACATTCCTGGTCGTCGAAGCACGCTGGTTTATCGAGAATAACGTGCCGATCGGGCAGCCGATGACCGAGTTCCCGCTCAGTCTGCGTGCCACGCTGGCCGAGCAGCAGGCGGCGCACGGGAACCGTTTCACGACGCCGGGCCATGCCGAGGACGGTACGGCCGGCTTCTTCGTGCTCGAGGTCGAAGCACAGGACGCGCGGGTCGAGTTTCGCAGCCCGTTCGAGCATCCGAAGCCGGCGATGTCCATCGAGCATGCGCTCGTTGTCACGCAGCAAGGAAGCGAAGCCTGGTCGAACGAGCGGAACCAGGTGCGTGTGCATTTCGCATGGGACCGGAAAAATCCGGACGGCGCGTTCAATGGGTCGCCGCTGCTATCGTCGATGCAGTCCGATACCGGCAACGGCTACGGCGCAGTGCACGTGCCGCGCGCGGGCGAATGGGTCATCATCGGCTATTGGGGAAATGATTGCGATAAGCCCTTTATTTTGGGGCGCGTCAACGGCGGCACGACGCCATCACAGTGGCATACGAACGTGCTGCTGTCGGGCTTCCAGTCGATGGGCTTCGGCAACACCGGTGCGTACAACGCCTTCGTGCATGACGACGCGACGAATCAGGGTGGCACGCGGCTTATCAGCTACACAGGCAAGAGCTACGCGGCGCTGACGCAGGGCTACCTGATCCAGCAGGACGGCAACACGCGCGGGCGCTATCTCGGCCAGGGCTTCGTGCTGCACGCCGACGAATACGGCGCGGTGCGGGCCAGCAAGGGCCTGTCGATCAGCACGCACGCGAAAGCCTACGACGACGAGCAGCTCAGTGTCGACGAGGCCCGCACGCGGCTGCAGCAGGTCGGCATGCTGGTGGAATCGCTGTCGAGCGCCAGCACGTCCGCACAGGCCGAATCACTGCAGGCGGGCCAGGATGCGCTCAAGGACCTGACGACGGTCGTGCAGCATGCGGTGTCGGGGCAGACGTCGGGGGGTGTCACGGCCGGCGGCGGCACCGGCAACGCAAACAGCTTCGCGAAGCCCGTGATCGTGATCGCAACGCCGGCGGATTTTGCGGCCGTGGCGGACCGCTCCGCGCATGTGGTGGCGGAAGCGGAAGTCAACGTGGTCAGTGGCGAAAGCACCCACCTGGCCAGCGGCAAGTCGCTCATCGCGGCCGCGGCGGAGAAGATCAGCCTGTTCGTCCAGAAGGCCGGCATGAAGCTGTTCGCCGCCAAGGGGCCGATCGAGCTGTCGGCGCATACCGATGAGATCAAACTGAACTCGGCCAAGGATACGTCGCTGTTCAGCAAGAAGCGGATCGTGATCGAGGCGACCGAGGAACTGATTTTCAAGTGCGGCGGCTCGTACATTCGCATCACGAAGGACGGCATCGAGGACGGCACGCGCGGCGGCCGCACGATCAAGTCGGCGTCGTTCAGCCGACAGGGGCCGAGCTCGGTGGCCGAACACATGAACAGCATGCCGACAGCCAAGTTCAACGATCCATACGTGCTGCGCGATCGCATCTCCGGCGAGGTGCTAAAAAACCACCCGTACGAGTTGATCCGTGGCGATGGAACAAAGTTGTCCGGGATGACGAACGAGCTGGGACATATCACCGAGCAGAAGAGCGAGGATATCGAGAAGCTGGCGGTGCGCGCGTTGCGGCCGAAGCCGAACGGTCCTGCCGCATGATCCGATAATCGATGCGCGAATTTGACGAACGACAATGAGCGATAACACAAATCAATCCGGTGGCGGTTCGGACTTTAGCGACGACGCCGAGCAAGCTGTGCGCCAGGTTGGACGCACGGATAAGGACGGTGCGTCGGTTGGACACTTCACGTTGACGCCAGCAAGCGACACGCGACCTAAGGAACTGCTGTGCGACGTGCGGCCGATCATCCCAGTGATCTTCCTGCCGGGCGTGATGGGATCGCCCTTGGTCAACAAGGAAACCGGCGAAGAAATGTTTTTCGCGCCGAACACGGACGGCTTGCTCGGAAAAGCGGGCGCATTGCCAGCACTGATCGGCATGTGGTTCAAGGGCGCATCCTCGCGGGAAACCCAATTCGACGCGACCTTGGCCAAGGTGACTCCGTTCGGCCCCATTCGCGCCGGCAAGCTCCAGAAGGATGACAAGGAAGACCAGTATGTAGACGAGGCAGAGGCACGTCGACGCGGCTGGGGCTCAGTCTACAGATCAAGCTATCAACCGATGTTGGCGTGGCTCGAGGAGCAACTGAACGAGCCGAAGTACATGGGCAAGCACAAGGGAGCGTGGATCGAAACCGACCCCGACGGGAAGAAGTGGACGCTCAAGCCCGTGCTCGGCACCGACCCGGCCGACTACGGGGCGACCGATGCCGGCGCGCAAAAACGCGGCCAGGCGATCACGGAAGAGTCGGCCGTGTTCGAGCATTTCGCGAAGTACCGGTACCGGGTGTATGCAATCGGCTACAACTGGCTTCAATCGAATGAGAAGTCGGCGCAGCAGGTCATCGACGGCATGGATTTCGAGGACAAGAATACCGGCAAGAAAATGCGACTGATGGGCATCAGGGAGATCATCGAGGAGAATCATAGCGGCAAGGCGATTATCCTCACGCACTCAATGGGCGGGCTGGTCGCACGGATGGCGATCGCGATGCACGGTGGGGCGGGCCTAATGCACGGTGTATTCCACAACGTGCTGCCGGCGACTGGGGCGCCGATCGCCGCGAAGCGGTTCCGCACCGGGGGCGGTAGCGAAGGCGGTGTGAACGGCTTCATCAATGGTGCTCTGCTTGGCAGCAACGCAGATGAATTCGTGGCCGTGGCCGCAAACGCACCGGGTGCGCTCGAACTGTTGCCGATGCCGGACTACCACAATGGCGAAGCATGGTGGATCTTTGCGCGGCTCGACGGCACTCCGGTGATGAAGTTGCCGACGCACGGCGATGTATACAACGAGCTTTATATTAATCAAGATTGGTACGGCTTGGTTCCGAAGCAATCGTCTTCGTTGCTCGATCCTGCTGGAATTGTGAAGGATCGCCTTGATAAAAGCCCAACCAAAAAGACCGTGGTCGATAACTTCGCCGAAACGATGCTATCCGTGATAGGCAATCAATACGCAATAAAAAATAAATACCACGATAAAACATATGTAGCATATGGGGATGGGGCGCTGACACCCAAGAAATCAACCGCATCGGGCGACGACCACGGCAAACCTAAGATCGAAAAAAGCGAAAAGCTCGACGATCTGTTGGCCTGGGGCACGGTGATCTGGAAAGGAAATATACCGCCGGATGTAACGGAAGAAGAACTGCGCGCCGCACGGTTCCTGGGGGAAAAACACGACGATTCTCACACCGGCACGCTGCGCGTGCACCTGGACTCTCGCAATGTCACTATCGAATTCGAGGTGCAGAAGTTAGCGAAGCTGCCGCCGGGCAGCGACGCGCCCGATCCCCAAAAAAATGGCATCGTGCCAGGTGACGGAACGGTGCCGGTCTGGTCGGCCGAAGCCCCCGCGCGCAGCGTGGACGGCGGAGCGGCTCCAGGCGTACAAATGGTGTTTGACCAAGGAGGCTATGTGCATCAGGAGAGCTATAACCATCCGTGGGCGCGCTGGGCGCTCCTCTACAGCATCGTGCAAATCGCGCAGGATGCCCCGGAGCCGAAATGCTGACGCGAATTGGCCGACTTCTCTTTTTAGTGGCGGGCTTGTGCGCCTGCTCGATAACGTTCTCGGGGGAACCAACCATGACGAATCCCTTGTTGTCCAAGTCGCGCCCGTGGTGCGTCGGTCGCTTCGTGTTCGACCGGCCAGTGGCAAGCGAAATCACGAATCAGCGATACGAGTTTTGGGGAGATACGTTGGAGACGCAGTACAACGTACCGCCTGCCGTTTATCACACCAAGGTTGATGGCTTGGAACGGGAATTGCGCACAAAGCGGCGCTTTAATCCTGCAAATCCAGAGGATAAGTCAGGGCATATTTGGCTTGAGACCGCACTTTCTCCCACAAAAGTGTCAAAAGTTTTTGCTTATCAAGAAGGGGTGGCAAAAGCGGTGAAATTGCCATTCAAGACAGAGGGTTATATTTACGAAAACAACACCTTGTTCCATACAACTGGGTCAATTGGCTCAGGTGGTTTGGACAAGTTTGAGCCTGTTTACACCGATCTCTATCGGCGCATCAAGGCACGCGATAACTGGTCGGTACCGACCGAATCGGGATTCTGCTTCGACGGCGGAATTGCCACGGGTTCGTCAACTTTCACCGAGGAGGTCAGCCAGTCGATTGCGCTGATGCCGGGGCGGCCAGCGCTGCTCGTCGTCAAGATGCGCGATTCAGTAAATGCGGACCAGAAAGAGTCACTGACCAAAACGTTGCCCGCACTGCGTGCGCAGATGGATCGCGTGTCGAGCGGTAGCTACCGGATCTTGCGACAAGGCAAACGCACGGTGGCTGGGATGGACGCCGAGGAAGTCCTGTTCGCGCTGAAGGAAGGCGAGATCACGTCCTACCGCTTCTACCTGCTCGCACCGGGCGATCCAAGCACGCTGGCGAAACCGCATACCGCTATTCAGCTGCTGCTCGGTGCGAGCAGTCCCGATTTGAAGCCTGACGAGGCGACGTCGCCGGTCGATGAGGCTGGCGCGCTGCAAACGTGGGAGACGCTGTTGAACAGCCTGCGGCTGCGGCCGGGCGCGGTCTGAGCGGAGTCGACATGCGACGTTACGACATCGTGAAGGGCGATTCGACGACAGTCGGCGGTATCGTGCAAGGAGGCGACAGTGCTGACCTCATCGGCGGCCGGGAGCAAGCCTACGAGCACGATCCGGTGTGGTGCCCGGTCTGCAAGACGTTGGGCATCATCGAGTGCACCGGCCCGCGGATTTCCACCACGGGACCGGACGGACGAGAAGCGGCGCTCAGCGACGATTTATGCCGATGCGCATGCCCGACGCCACCTAAACTGGTGGCGTCGCAGTCGGTGTCGTATATCGAGGTCTGAATCGAGAAATCGAGTCCGACTAATACTCCTGATCCGAGCATCGCGATGACGATTTCCGATTTCCTGTACCCCGCCGGGAACGCCTCGCCTGACGGGCGGCTTTTCGCCGAAGGGCGCGAGTTAGATGTTTATGGTGATTCGCTCGACACGCGTGATCTGTTCAGTCTTGCGATGACGGCGTCGCTTGAACTGAACGGCAAGCCCATCGTCTGTCACGACTTCCTGCCTGAACTATCGATGCGGATTGAGGCTCACCCGCTGCCGTCCGACAGCGGCGCGGAGGAATTGACGCAATACATCGATCGCGCATGGCGTTCCGTGGCCGAAGTCGTGAGCCAGCGGCACGGTCATCTAGAGGTGGACGAATGCGTAACGTTGACGGCAATGGCGGGCGTGCAAGTGGCGCTGGAGCGAGCGGGCGGCCCGTCTATCCTGCAGCCGCCCGCCATGCGCATCCGTGTCAACTATAACCCCGTCCTCGTCGCCCGTTTCCTGGTCGCACGGCACGAAATGCCACTGATTCAGCAGTCACACCGCACAACGGCCGCCTTCGCAAGCGCGAAGCAACCGCGCCCGGCACGCCTTGCGGACAATACGCCGCCGATCGCGGACCTGATTCGCGAGGCGCTGCTCAAGACCGAACAGGCCGCGGATGACCGATTCGCGCGCCTGCCCATGCCGGTGCGCCACCGCGCCAGTGGCGCACTCGGAGCCTGGGCTCGCGTCAGGGTGGCCGCCGGCCAAAGCGGTGCCGAGTTCACGCAACGGCTGCGGGACGATCCGAGTTCGCTCGTGCGATCGGAATTCGGTACCTATCTGGAATGGTGGAGCGGCGGCGACCCGAGGCTGTTCAGAAGTCCAGAAGATCGAGACCGGGCCCACGGCACACTATGCTGGCAGATGTTCGACGTGTGTCAGGGAGTTTTGTTCGAACCGACTCCGCCTCTGCACCGGCTACTCGACGATGCGTTTATCGCCGACGACGTGCCGGTCGGCACGATCGAAATGCCTGCCGAGACGATGTGCATTGTTCCCGATCCATCGTGGTGGGGACATCGAGGCGGACTGGACGCCATCATGCTGTTTCGCCGCGGGGCGGGGTCGCATTCCGGTTACGCGACGAGCGACGTGATCAATGTGGTGTGCTGGACCGACGTTCGGGCGGAATCCTGGATCGAAACGGGCTGCCTTTCGATCCCGCTGGATGATCCTCAAAGAACCATTCGGGAAGTACTCGACGGCATAGGCACCGACATGACGCACCAGCAGGAAGCCGACCCCGACACGATCGCCGCCACGGTTCAGCATTGGCGACGGGTGCTCGACTATGCGATCAAGATGCTGCTCTACCTGGCGACCGGCGAGGCCCAGGTCGTCCAGGATCGTGCTTACACGAATGCCCCTCGTGATTTTGGCGGACTGGGCAAGCGCAAGCGTGACGAGCGGTTGGCGCAAATCGAAATGCTGTACGACCGGCACGTTATCGGGCCTGCCGTGCTCGATGCGTCGCCGCCCCTATCGTCACCCTCGGATAGTACCCACCGGGAGGTCCGAGGCCACTGGCGCCGGCCGCACTTCAAGATGCAGCCGCACGGCCCACAACGGTCGCTGCGCAAACTGGTCTTTATTGGGCCCACCATCGTGCGGGCAGATCGCCTCGGTCTGGCATGATGGCGCGGTCGAGAATCAACCACGAGTAGACAAGATGGAAAGCAGGAAAGGTTCGCGCCGAACCGGACGATCAGGCTTGACGAGAGAAATGTTGTTGCCGCTGCCGACGGAAAAGGTCCGTGCGCTGTCGCTGGAGAACCATCTCGCTTTAGCTACCGTGCGAGGCGGTCGCGGCGATCTCGATCAGGTCAGTTGCCTGGTGCGCGTGGTGTACCTCGCCTTCTATCTGCGGGAGGCGACTTCGTCCGGCGCGGATTTTGACCTGTACCGGCGCGCCGAAGCGGCGCTCAATGCATGCGTCACGCGTGCGGAACAAGGCGAGCGCTGCCTGCTGCTTGACCACGAACTCGCGACCGTCGAGCGGATTCTGGTCGTTCATGACGAGCAGTTGGCCGCCGTACCGTGGCATCGCTATCTGGACGCCTGGAAACGGCTGCGACACTACATTGTTGCCGGCAAGCGCTCGCCGATCGCGGCCGCAGCGGGCGCCTGAGAACCCTGAGTGAAAGGAAGGTGTCAGTGCGCGAGTGATGCTAGACCGATAATTCTTCTTACCAGTCCAGCTTTGAAATTGACCTAAACTGGCGAATATGAAAACGCGCGAGACTGAACCCGCCCCCTTTCCCAACGACGCCGAACTGGCTGCGCTGCGCGCCTGGTACGCCGGACTCGACGCACGAGCGGCCGTGGCGCGCTATCTGGGCGAGCGCAAGGCACCCGGAACCTCCGCACGCGGCGTGCTGAGCCGGATCCGGCGCACCCTGGCCGCATTCGCGTCGAGTCGCCACCGTGCCGACCTAGCCGAAATATTCGGTGAGCGCCCCGTCGCGTCGGCCGACACTGTCGCGCGCGCGATCGAGACGCTGCGCAGTCTGCCGGCACCGGAACCGCACATCGCCGACGCCATCGATCAATGGTTGCCGATGCGCGTGGTGGCTGCGCTGCAGGCACACGGCATCCGCACGCTGGCCGAGCTGACCGTGCGGATTCCGCGCCGGCGTCGCTGGTGGACCGCGATCGCCGGACTCGGCGCCGCTGGCGCACAGCACGTAGAGGCGTTCTTTGCCGCCCATCCGGGGCTGACGGAGCGCGCTCGCGCGTTGGTGGCGGCGACGCCAGCAGGACCGATCGCGCCGTGGGAACAATTGCGCGTGCCGCATGAGGTCGACGGCTCGCAGGGCCAGTTTCGTGCGCCCCAGCACGTCTGCCTGTTGAAGGCCTCGAACGACTATGAGGCCGTGCAATCCTGGTTGTCGCTGCACGAATCGGCCGCCACGCAGCGTGCCTACCGCAAGGAGGCGGAACGCTTGATTCTGTGGGCAATCGTTGAACGTGGCGCGGCGCTATCGTCGCTCACGACCGACGACGCGATCGCGTACCGGGCTTTCCTGCGCCGGCCGACACCGCGCGAGCGCTGGGTCGGTCCGGCGCGGCCGCGGCACAGCGTCGAATGGCGGCCATTCAGCGGACCGTTGTCGACGCGCTCGACAGCCTATGCATTGACGGTGCTGTCGGCGCTGTTCCGCTGGCTGGTCGAGCAGCGCTACGTCCTCGCCAATCCGTTCGCGGGAATCAAGGTACGCGGCGTAGCGAAACCGGGCCTCGATGTCACCCGCGGTTTTACCGAAGGCGAGTGGGAACTGATCCGGACCATTGCGGACGGACTTGAGTGGTCGTACGGTTGGGCGCCGCCCGCGGCGCAGCGGCTGCGCTTCTTGCTGGATTTCAGCTACGCGACCGGGTTACGCGCCAGCGAACTGGTCGGCGCGACGCTCGGCGACATTCATACCGACGATCACGGAGATCATTGGCTACACGTCGTCGGCAAGGGAGGCAAGCTCGGGAAAGTGACCCTGCCGCGACTTGCTCGGACCGCGCTCGACCAGTATCTGGTGCAGCGCAGGCTACCGATCACGCCGGCGCGCTGGGACCCGGCGACGCCAATCGTGGCCAGCCTCGAGGAAGACGGCACGCGCATCGAGACGACGCGATTGGGGCGCGTGCTGCGGCGGTTCTTTCGGCTGGTCGCCGATGCGATTCAGAGCGAGCGGCCGGCGACAGCGGAGAAGCTGCGCCGGGCGAGCCCGCACTGGATGCGGCACACGCATGCCTCGCATGCGCTGGCCCGGGGTGCCGAGTTGATCATGGTGCGAGACAACCTGCGCCATGCGTCGATTTCGACGACGTCGACCTATCTGCACAGCGACGAAGTGCAGCGAGCTCGGCAGTTCGATCAGGCGTTTGGCGCACCGAAATGAGCAAAGGCAGAGGATTTTGTGCGGAGCGGAAACGGCGCATTGGGGTCTTGGCGGCGCAGCAGGCTAAAGCGCCAGATTTCGCATCTGCAGGACACGACCCCACGAAACCGGAATCCATCTATCGCATTGATTTTTAATAGGTTTTCGAACTAAACCGCCAGATTTTGCACGAAAAGGACGATTACCCCTATCAGCAAAGGACGCTGCAGCGAGGGGACAAATATGCGGGCTTGAAGTTGAAGATTCGAGAGCTGTTCGAGCGACACAAAGGGCGTTATGGCTATCGTCGCATCACTGCTGCTATCCGTCGCAGCGGCGACCTCGTGAACCATAAGACGGTCCGTCGACTGATGGTCCAGTTGCAGTTGTTCTGCCGAGTACGAGTGAAGAAATATCGCTCCTACAAAGGTCAACTCGGACACATTGCCCCTAACGACCTGGCGCGGCAGTTTCACGCCGATCGGCCAAATGAAAAGTGGGTGACGGACGTTACCGAGTTCAACGTGGACGGTCGGAAGCTGTACTTGTCTCCCGTACTGGATCTCTTCAATGGCGAAATCGTGTCGTATGAAATGTCCCCTCGGCCACTGTTCGGCATGGTCGGCGCGATGCTCAAGAAAGCCTTTAGCAGATTGAAATCCGGTGACCGGCCGATGCTGCATTCGGATCAGGGCTGGCAATACAGGATGCCTGAATACCGGCGGCTGCTTGACGCACATGCTGCGAAGCAAAGCATGTCGCGTAAGGGAAATTGCCTCGACAATGCCGCAATGGAGAGTTTCTTCGGCACGTTGAAGTCCGAGTTCTACTACCTGGAGAAATTCCGCAGCATAGAGGAGCTGCAAACAGGCATTGATAGCTACATCCGGTACTACAATCACGATCGGATCAAGCTGAAGCTCAAGGGCCTGAGCCCCGTCGAGTACCGGATTCGATTCGCATGAAATTCGCTCTACCACCGTCCAACATCTGGGGTTCAGCTCACATCTGATGGGAATCAGATTGCCGGTGCCGCGCCCTCATGAACAGACGGTACGTGTCGAGCGCTTACGTCGGTGTAACGACGGGCGTATGCATAACATCAACCGCTCGCGAAGCAAGCGATCGCGGCTTAAACGTCCTTGTGATTTCCGACTGTTGCGCGGAACCTGACCCACTAGAGCACGAAATGGCCATACGCTTGCTGCAGATCGAGGGAGGATATATCGCAACGATTGCGTCCACTTCAGACTTCATCACAAGCGTAAATGCTTTGGCTCGAGGATAGTCTTCGTTTTGATCGGGTCGAGAACGCCCCGCAGACGGACAGCGGCTCGAACGCCCCAAAAATCGAGCGAATCCATGCTGGACAAATTCGGTGAATGACACGCTCAGTTGGACAACCGCCAAACAACGGCTTCAAATGAAACGATAAATTGCAGTCCAGACCTGTTCAACCGGATCGCCCGCGAACTGCCGCTGCATGACCGCGCCGCAGCGGCGGCAATGGTAGTGCTCGATTACCAACGTACCTTCGCGCTCACCTATGCCTATTAATGTCATTCCGCTGAGACAGGACTGGGCAGCGGAACGACCGTTGAGGCTTTCACAATCATTGCAAAGTTCCATTGGGCTTCTTGGGCCGGTCCAATACGGGCTGGGCCATCGTACTGACCCCATGTATAGCAAAGGAGGATAGCCTGCTGTAGAAGCTGTACTGACTAAAGCACCGGCGAGGGACCGCCGCGGCGTGCGTCAAGCACCTGCTCGACCCATGCCGCCACGCGCAGCGTCGCGAGATCCTCGCCGAACGCACCGATGACCTGGAAGCCCAACGGCAGACATGCGTCGGCCCAACCCGACGGCACTGTCGCTGCGGGCATGCCAAGCAGGCTCCACGGCGCGCAAAAAATCGGATCGCCCGTGTCGTCGAGTCCTTGCGGCGCAACGCCCGTGGCGGGTGCGCTCACGAGCACATCGCAGCCCGCGAGTAGCTCCGCAGAACGCGCGCGCAACTGTGCCTGCAATGCAAGCGCCGCCTGATAGCGCGCCGCGGGTATTGCTGCGCCTTCGTCAACCAGCATGCGCATGGGTTGGCTCAACTGTTCGCGATGTCCATCCAGTTCGCGGCTGAGCGCGCGCAGCGCTTCCACACGCAGGATCACCTGCAACGCGTCGACAATCTCTTCGAAATCAGCATCGAATTCGATCTCGACGATCTCTGCACCCGCAGCGCGCAACTGCATGAGCGTCGCGTCGAAATTCACTTTCTGGATATCGTGCAAGCGCGCGTCGAACGGCGTGCGCACGATACCCATGCGCGGAGGTGAGGTCAGCGGCGCGAACCACGCGCGCCAAGCGCTGGTGTTATCAACGACCTCGACGCGCTGCGCTACGAGCAGCGCATGCGCGAGTGCGGCTACTTCCACGTCTCGGGCGAAGAAGCCGATGTGATCGAGCGACGACGCCAGCGCATGCACACCCTCGCGAGAAATCGTACCGTAGCTCGGCTTGTAGCCCACTACGCCACAATAAGCTGCGGGGCGAATCACTGACCCCACCGTCTGAGTGCCCAGCGCAAGCGGCACGATGCCGGCGGCGACAGCCGCAGCCGATCCGCTCGATGAACCGCCCGGCGTATGGCCCTGGCGCCACGGATTCACAGTCGGTCCCGGCTGACGCCAGGCGAATTCGGTCGTCACAGTCTTGCCGAACACCAGCGCACCGAGGGCGCGCAATTGCGCGACGACAGGCGCATCCGCCCGCGGACGATGGTCGTACCAGATCGGCGAGCCGTAGCAGGTCGGCATATCCGCGGTATCGATCAAATCTTTCACGCCCACGGGAAGACCCGCGAGCGGTGCACACGCATCGGGCTCGGGATAGGCTTGCGGTCGATGTGTGAAGGCGTGCAACGAGGTAAGCGCCTCGGCACGTGCCATGGCTTCGTCGAGTCGTCTGCGGCTCGCGGCCGGATTGCCCCGGAGAGCGATCAACTCCGACACGAACGACGATTGGGCTGCATTCATTCAATCCTTCCATTCGAAGCGTCGACGCAACGTGATAGCTCGCCGCACGGCGCCTACTTCTTCGCGGCAGCCGCGGCAAACGAGTTGTCGACGGCACTCGCATAGGTCACGCTGCCAGGCCTGATATTGCCGATCGACTCCTGCAAATCCAGCGCGTTGCGAAACGCCTGTTCGGAAATCTCGGCCGTCGGCGCGTAGATGTTCTGGTCGATCAGGCGGTCCACCGCCGATTCGACGATCTTGCCATCAAGCGATGGAAACTCTGCTTTCGCGACCGCCTTGGCGGTATCCGGCGATTGATGAATCAGCGCCTCAGCTTCCCCAATAGATTTTACAAATGCCGCTACCATCTTCGGTCTTCCCTTGATGGTCGACGCCAGTGTGTCGATGGTCGAGAACGCATATCCACCGGGATAGGCCTTCGGAAAACCGTACACGACCTTGTATCCCTGTGCAATGCCAGTGTCCGCCTGTGGTTCGTAGACTGCCGCAGCCTGGCTACGGCCTGCGCTCACCGGCGCGAGCTCCGTGCCCAACTGCACCGTGTTTAGCGACACCTTCTCGATCTTCAGATCCTTGATCAGACGTTGCAGCAGATAGGTACTGGTCGAAGGCGGAAGCGCCGTAGCCACACTTTTACTAGCCATGTCGCCGGGCTGATGCACACCCGCGTCGGGCGGCGCGATCACCCACACCGGCACGCCCGCCACCACATTCGCGACCGCCACCACGTTCGCGCCCTTCAGGTTTGCAAGCACAGCCGTCATCGGATCCTGCAGCGAGAAGTCCGCATGGCCGCCGATCACCGCCGCCACGCCTGCCGCACCGCTACCGGCAGTGACCTTCTTCACATCGAGACCGTTCTTCGAGAAGATTCCCTTGTCGATTGCCACGTAGAGCGGCAAATACTGAATCGACTGAAATGCCTGATACACCGTGACCTGCTCCGCAGCCCGAGCGAAATCATGAGCGCTCAATCCGATGACTGCGGCCACCATGGTTATCGCGTTTACTCGTTTCATCGATCTGACTTCCATGAAATTATTCTTGATTCCGTCGATTGAACGATCCAGCCCAGAAACGTCGCTATCAGTGTGAGCACGATAATGCCGAGCCACACAGTATTCAGATCGAACAGCGAGCCGACGACGAACACCTCGTGCCCGAGTCCCGCCTGGGATGCGATGTACTCACCCACCACCGCACCAATCAGCGCGAACCCGATGTTGACGCGCAGTGTCGAAAATACCCACGGTAGCGCGCCCGGTATGATGAGCTTCGTAAAAATCATCGAAGACTTCGCGTGGAACGAGTGGAACAGGTTGAGTAGATCCTTGTCGACTTCGCGAGCAGCCGCGCACGAGGAAATCATCGCCACCGCGAAAGTGGAGATACCTGCAAGCCATACTTTCGATGTCATGTCCGAACCGAACCAGATCACGATTAGCGGCCCGAGTGCGATTTTCGGAATACTGTTCAGTATCATCGATAATCCCTCAGCAACGCCGGAAACACGCGGCACAAACCAGAGCAGAAGGCCCAGGCCGATACCGAGACCGCTACCCACCACGAGACCCACAACAGTTTCGTAGAGCGTCACCAGCGTATCGGGCACCAGAGTGCCGCTATTCAGACCTTGCTGCGCGGCGTGCCAAATGCCTACGGGCGAGCCGAGCAGCTTGCCGTTAATCCAGCCCGCGGAGACCGCCACTTGCCACAGAACGCTCAGCGCCACGACGATGAGTGCGACAGCGCCCTTGCTGCCGAGATTCGCGGTGCGCCGCAGCTTCGCGCGGCGCCGGGATAGCCGGTTGGTGGAGATAGCGATATCGCTCATGCTGCGGCTCCATCGTGCCGGATTGTATGGCTGCGTAGACCGTTCCAGACACGCGAATGAAAAGCGCGAAACTCGGGCGCCTCACGCGCCGAAACCGCTGTCCGGGTACCAGACGTGGTCAGGCGTATCTCGACGTCGTCCTCGATATGCGCTGGACGGCCGCCCAGCAAGATCACACGAGCGCTCATCGCGATCGCCTCTTCGATATCGTGCGTGACGAGGACGATGCTCGTGCCGCTCTGCTCGCTCAGCGCCATGACATCGTCCTCCAGCGCGAGGCGCGTCTCGTAATCGAGCGCGGAAAACGGTTCGTCGAGCAGCACCAGAGTCGGATCGACCAGCAACGTTCGCGTGAGCGCCACGCGTTGGCGCATGCCGCCAGAAAGCGAGTCCGGGTATGCATCGGCGACTGCGTCCAATCCGTAGCGCGCGAGCATCTGGCGCGCGCGTTCGATGTCGGTGAGTTTGACCTTGCGGTGGAGCTCGATGCCAAGTACGGCATTCTGCAGGACGGTGCGCCACGGCATGAGCAGATCTTTTTGCAGCATGTATGCGACGCGCCCTGCACTGCCGTCAGCCCGCACGCTCAGCTCAATCTGCCCCGACTGCGGCTTTATCAACCCCGAGATTAGATTAAAGAGTGTGCTCTTGCCCGCGCCGCTGCGCCCAACGATCGAGACAATTTCGCCACCACGCACACTGAAGTCGAGGCGCTCGAAGAGCGGTACCTCGACACCCTCTCCGGTTCGAAATGAATGACTGAGCTGATGGACTTTCAGGCAATCCGTGCCCGACGCCCGCGTCGAAGCGATTTCTCCCGCGTATGGGGTTGCAATGGCTGAGACACTCATGGACATCCTCATAGGCACGTACACGCATTTTTCCCGTGCACAACGCATAGTGCACGGTCAAAAAAAAAGCGGCGCAAGCAAAAAATAATCGACGTCCAACTTGGGAACCCGCTTTAAAGTGATGCACCAACGCCCGCCACATTTGCTCGCATGACGGGCACGCGACGCCGAGAGCTATCACGTTCCTCGTCGAGCGCACGATCGACGCTTTGCCCCAACACCTCGGGAGCGAGATTAGCGAAATCAACAAGTAGACGATCAGCAGGAGCTACCAGCCACCAGCGGATGATCGACGGTCAGCCAGCACGCTCCGGGACAGTGTGCCGCCTCGCATACGTTGCGACGATCGCGATGCCCACTTTCGGCGACGTGTGGGCGATTGTCGTGCCGATTTCCTTCGATGCACCCATAGTGAGCGCGACTTTCTCGTCGAGCCTGCTCGTGAGGAACCCTCTGATTTCGGTTTAACCCTTCGTGCCGCCGCGCGCGCCGTTGCAGCAGCAATAGACATACATGTAACGTCGCGAAGAGACGCTCGCAACTCAATGTGCGTGCCTTTTTTGGCAGGCAGCGCATCGCCGTCATCTCCGCGGACCGTGCCGCATCTTCCTCACCATCGCATCGAATAGCTTGATCGCGAACCGATCATTGCGGATCAGCTGAGCCGCAAGCTCCGAACAACGCACCTTGATCGCATCCGCCAGTGGCACATCATCGCCGCGCAGCGCCGCGGCCTGGCATTGAATTTCAGCGGCACGCTGCGCGGTCCACAGCAGCATGAAGGTACCCGGAATATCCTTCTCGCAAACGGCGATGCCGTGATTGCGCAGCACCAGCACATGTTTGTCGCCGAGGCTGGCGAGCATCCGTGTTTTCTCATCGTCGAACAACGTGATCCCTTCAAACGTGTGATAGGCCACCCGCCCAAACAACTGCGCTCCGTAGAAATCGTCGTAGCGAAAGCCCTCTTCCTTCAAGGCTATCGCCGAAATCGGAGTCGTATGGGTATGGACGATAATGCATGTCTTTCCGCGCGCCACGAAGTGCGTGATGCGATGGTGGTTACCCAGCATGCGTTCGTCGCGGAGAGCAACTAGGACGGCGCGGGCGCCTGGTTCGTCGGCGCTCCGCCAATTCCCGGCTGTCTGTATCTGCATGTGGACGTACTGATGCCCGCCGAATACAAAATCATGGTCGCGTGCGGCACGCATGCGACGTGTCCTTCATTTTTCCCTGACGTGGTCGAATTTCATGTTCGGCCCAATATCCTTTCCGCTGAGGTCATATGCAAGAGTTCGAGCATTCCTAGTCGAAATCTGCATTCTCCTTTGACCAGAATTTTGGCCGGATATTCTCAGGACTGACCGTACCCCTCGCTGTTGTCCGGGCGCCACGGCCGGGATGTCCAACACCATTCTGTGACTCCTAGTCCCCGGTATCGATCTTTCTCGGTCGTCTCCCGACGGAGATGAATCCAATCACATTCGTGCACGAGGATGCAGCCATGGGATCGATTTCCGAACCGGCGACAACCGGCGAAACCGATAAACGCAACTGGCGCGAATCACACGAAGCTGGTTACCACAAGACTCCCGCCAATCGGCAGGTGCAGATGATGCGATCGGCGGGGCGATCGGCACGGGGCTGTTTCTCGGGGCCAGCGCCCGGCTGCAGGCAGCCGGACCGGCGCTCGCGATCGTGTACCAGGAATGCGGATGGCGGAATTCCGCCCAAGTATCTATCGCAATAGCGCGTCTGGTCAGCATTCCCGCGCGCTTCAGGTCTAGTTATCTGATCGACGATGGCCACGAAACGCGTGCCGTCGGTCATGCGTGGGCGGAAGTGTATGTCGAACATCGTGGTTGAGCCGGATTCGATCCAGCAAACAACCACTGTTCCGATGAACACTATGTGAAACTGGCGACGGGATTCGCCGCTCGAGGGCAGCGCCTGTCACCAGCATTTGGGCAAATGCGGGCGACAAGACGCCGATCGTGGAAATTATGGTGACACTGCCGGCCCGGTCAGCCTACCGACCGTAGCTCCATGACCTTGCTTATCATGATACAAACGCCCAACGGCACCCTTCCCGACTGCGACCCGCTGGAATCAAACGGGACAATCGATCGCTATCGGGCGCCCGCGCTCGATAAGGGCCTCGATATTCTCGAACTCTTGGCCGAGCAGAATGAAGGTCTTACCCGTACCGAAATCACGAAGGAACTCGGCCGCAGTCCGGGAGAAATCTTCCGCATGCTCGAACGCCTCGTCACGCGCCGCTATGTAATGCGCTCGACCGGCGGCGATCGCTATACTCTCAGCCTCAAGCTGTTCGCACTTGCGCACAAGCATCCGCCGACGACCCGGCTAATTGCCGAGGCGGCGCCTCAGATGCAGCGTTTCGCCGACGCAGTCGAACAGTCGTGCCACCTATCCGTATACGATCGCGGCGGGCTGCTCGTGATCGCTCAGGTCGATGCGCCCGGCACGTGGGGAATATCGGTCAGGCTCGGCTCGAGTATATCGCTCGCCGATACGGCGTCGGGGCGCGTGATGCTGTCGTTCCAGGGTCCCGATCAGCGCGCACAAATGCTGGCCGATTATCGTAAGATCAAGGGTGAGCCGCCGCTGAACGAGCAGGAACTCGCGTATGCATGCCAGTCCATTCGGCAGTCTGGCTACCTCCGCCAAGACAGCCGCCAGGCATACGGAATAACCGATCTGAGCGTGCCGATCCTAGGGCTGGCCGGCCAAGCGATCGCGGTGCTAACCTGCCCGTACATGCGCCGGGTCGACGCGCACATCGCGCCGACGCTTTACACAGCAGTCGAGCGGCTGCGCAATACTGGCCAACTTCTCTCGATATTATGATCTCTGGACATCGACCGATGCATGTCGACCGCCGGAAATACACTGAGACCCCGGCTTCACTACAGTGATTCTTCAAATAAGGCATCGCCTGAACGCCATTCCCGATGTATTTACGAACGATCTTATGAGCCACACTTGGTCAAGGAGCGATGGCCGAAGTACCAAGCCCTTGCCTGGAGTTGACCCTGTAATCACGGACACGGCATCACACTAAGGTTGCTGAATCCATCGAGCGCCGGAACTCGCGAGGCGAGCGGTATTTCAGCGCGCTATGGGGATGCTTCTCGTTGTAATGCTCGAACGCGATGGCCAGGTTGCGTGCGGCAGTCGCTGCGTCCGGCTTCGGCATGAAGGCGACGTAGTCGCGTTTCATCGTCTTCACGAAGCTCTCTGCCATCCCATTATCGCAAGTCAGCAACTGCTTGTCGTGACGACGGTTGCGGGACCGTAACGGTCAAGATCACTCATCCATTTCACCCGCGTTGCGGCACCCTAATCCAGCTGGCTACCCGGCGCGTCAACTGGGGA
>NZ_JAAGPP010000121.1:0-29130 GCF_017104975.1 Burkholderia sp. Ac-20344 | reverse complement strand
CGCGGACGAATCGCATCGCGCGCGCCTGCGCGTCGAGATCGGCCGGCTGCGCGCGGTGCTGCGGCCGCTCGCGAACGTCATCGCCACGCCGCGCGGCTTTGCGCTCGAACCGCTCGGCATACGCGAGACCGTCGTCCTGGCGCGCCCGGTCGACGATCGCCACGCGGCCGTGCTCGCGCTCCTCGCCGATGGCGAAGCGTGGTCGAGTTCCGCGCTGGCGCTGGCTCTCGGCGCGAGCCAGCGCACCGTGCAGCGCGCGCTCGACGCGCTCGCCGAAGCTGGCAAGGTCCAGGCGCTCGGCCGCGGCCGCGCGCGCCGCTGGATGACGCCGCCGCTGCCCGGTTTCGCGACGACCTTGTTACTCCCTGCCCCGCTGCCGGGCGATTAGGATGGCTTCACCGAACGACGAGATGACGAACATGAAACGCTCCAGTGCAGACATCCTTCGCGAATACGGCCCGTTTCCGGGCGTCGACGGCGTACACGGCGTCACGTTCGACGGGCAGTACGTGTGGTACGCGTCCGGCGACAAGCTGAATGCGCTCGATCCGGAGCGCGGCACGACCGTCCGCTCGATCGACGTCGCCGCGCATGCGGGCACGGCGTTCGACGGCCGCCACCTGTACCAGATCGTCGAGGACCGCATCGAGAAGATCGATCCCGAATCGGGCCGCGTGCTCGCGACGATCCCCGCCCCCGGCGGTGGCGGTGACTCGGGGCTTGCGTGGGCCGAGGGCACGCTGTGGGTCGGCCAGTACCGCGAACGCAAGATTCATCAGGTGGATCCGCAATCGGGCGCCGTGCTGCGCACGATCGAATCGAACCGCTTCGTCACCGGCGTAACGTGGGTCGACGGCGAGCTGTGGCACGGCACCTGGGAAGCCGACCAGTCCGACCTGCGGCACATCGATCCGTACACGGGCCAGGTGCTCGAGCAGATCGACATGCCGGCCGGCGTCGGCGTATCGGGGCTCGAATCCGACGGCCACGACCGCTTCTATTGCGGCGGCGGCAACAGCGGCAAGCTGCGCACCGTGCGTCGGCCCGCGCGGGCGCCGAGCCACCGCGCGGGGGCAACGCCCGATCCGGCTGACGAATGATGCGCCGCCTCCTGCATTCGGCGCAGGGCGCGGCACATCAAGGCCCCGCCCTGCGCCGAGTGCAGGAATGAACAAGACGACGCCGCGACCGCGTCGCTAAGATGCGCGCTCGTCAGTCATGTGTTCGGAGCGGTCGATGCGGCGCGGTGTGGTCTATGGTGTGCTGGCAGGTGCCCTGTGGGGCATGGTGTTTCTCGTTCCACGGCTGCTGACCGACTTCTCGCCGCTGCTGCTGAGCGCCGGCCGCTACGCGATGTACGGCCTCGTATCGCTCGCGGCCGCGCTGCCGGCCGCACGCTCGCTGCTCGCGCGGCTGACCCGCGAGGATCTCGCCGCGCTGGTCAGGCTCGCCGTCATCGGCAACGTCGCGTACTACATGCTGCTGTCCGGCGCCGTGCACCTGATCGGCATCGCGCCCAGTTCGCTGATCGTCGGCGTGCTGCCCGTCACCGTCACGCTTGCGGGCCTCGGCGACCACGGCGCCGTACCGCTGCGGCGGCTCGCCGTCCCGCTCGCGCTGGTGATCGCGGGCATCGTGTGCATCAACGTCGACCTGTTCACGTCCGAGGCCGCGCATGCGACGACGCTCGGCCAGAAGCTCGCGGGCATCGCCTGCGCGGCGGGCGCGCTCGCGAGCTGGACCTGGTATGCGGTCGCGAACGCACGCTACCTGCAGTGCCATCATCATTTCGGCGGCAACGAGTGGTCGGTACTGTGGGGTGTCGTGACGGGCCTGATCGGCGCACTTTGCTGGATCGCGATCCTCGCGCTGCCGGCCGGCACGGTGCAGGCAGCCGTCCCGGCGTCGCGCTGGCAGCTGTTCTGGCTGCTGAACCTCGTGCTCGCGATCGGCGCGTCGTGGCTCGGCAACGGGCTGTGGAATGCCGCGTCGAAGCGGCTGCCGCTCACGCTGTCGGGCCAGCTGATCGTGTTCGAGACCGTGTTCGCGATGCTTTACGCGTTCGTGTACGACCGGCGCATGCCGCATGCGCTCGAGATCGCCGCGCTGGTGCTGCTGCTCGCGGGCGTCTACGGATCGGTGCGGCAGCACGGCAACACGCCTGCCGGCGGCGCCCCATCGGGAAGCGCACCGGCAAACGCGAACGCCGCGGCCCACTGAGCGCCGCGGCGTTTGATCAGACGAATCGTGGCAGAAGTTGCGGATCGGACCGCGTCAGCGCGCGTCCTTGTGCATCCACTTGCGGCCCTCGATGGAGCCGTCGCGGCGCGACTTGTCGACGCGCCGCTGGCGCGCGAGCTTCGGATCGACGATCAACGGACGGTAGATCTCGACGCGGTCGTGATCGGCGAGCGGCGCATCGAGCGGCGCAAGCTTGCCGTACACGCCCGTCTTCGCGTTCGCGAGATCGATTTCCGGGTGCAGCGCGAGCACGCCGCTCGCGTCGATCGCCGAACGAACGGTCGCCCCTTCGGGCAGCGACAGCGGAATCAGCGTCTGGCGGTCCGGCAGCGCGTAGCAGACTTCGATCGACAGCATCGCGTCACCCCTTCCCGTAGCGCTGGTCGGCGCGCTTCACGAACGAATCGACGAACGTGTTCGCGATATGGCTGAACACGGGCCCGATGATCTTCTCGAGCAGGATGCTCGAAAACTCGTAGTGCAGCGCGAATTCGATCTTGCACGCATCGGCACGCAGTGCCGTGAAGCGCCACGCGCCCGTGAACTTCTTGAACGGGCCGTCCGTGAACTCCATGTCGATCCGCGCCGGGCGCTGCTGCGTATTGCGCGTCGCGAAATGCTGCTTGATGCCCTTGAAGTTGATGTCGATGCGCGCTTCCATCCCGCTCTCGTCTTGACGGCGAACTTCGACGCCGCCGCACCAGGGCAGGAAATTGGGGTAATCGGCCACGTCGGTGACGAGGTCGAACATCTGTTCCGCCGAATGACGGATCAATACGGTTTTCTGGACATCTGCCATAAATCGCGCGGCATCGCTTAAGGTGAGAACGCAAGCCGGGCGATTCCCGCCCCGCTTTGCTAAAATCGTGATTTTAAACGAGTTGGCCCGATCCTTTCATGAGCATCATCGACAACAGGAAAGCGCACTTCGATTATCACATCGAGGAACGCTACGAGGCGGGGCTCGTGCTCGAGGGCTGGGAAGTCAAGGCGCTGCGCGCCGGGCGCGGCCAGATCAAGGAAGGCTACGTCGTGGTGAAGAACGCCGAGATCTTCCTGATCGGCACCCATATCAGCCCGCTGCCCGAAGCCTCGACGCACATCAAGCCCGACCCGGTTCGCACGCGCAAGCTGCTGCTGCACCGCGAGGAAATCAAGAAACTGATCGGCAAGGTCGAACAGCGCGGCTACACGCTCGTGCCGCTGAACTTCCACTACAAGGGCGGCCGCGTGAAGTGCGACATCGCGCTCGCGAAGGGCAAGAAGCTGCACGACAAGCGCGAAACCGAGAAGAAGCGCGACTGGGAACGCGAAAAGGCACGCATCATGCGCGCCGGCACCTGACCCGCACGACGCGCTTCGCAAACGACACGGCCCGCTCGAAGCGGGCCGTGTTGCGTTGGGCCAGGTGAATCGCGGATGCCGGCCGCCCGGCGGCGGCCGAGGCGGCACTCGGCACGCCACACCGCCCGTTTCGACTGAAGAAAGGCACCGGCGACGGCGCCGCACGAGCGTCATCCGCGCCCCGGCTACGCGACGATTCGCCGCACGCCGATCGCACGCGGCGGCCGCCTGCGCACCGTGTACGCCCGACTCAGGCCTTCCCGCCCGAAGCCGCCCCCGCGTTTTTGACGATCGTCAGCGCCGACGAGATCGCCGTACCGAGATCCGACAGGTTCGACGGCACGATCAGCGTGTTGCCCTGCTTCGCGAGATTCGCGAACGCGCCGACATACTGCTCGGCGACCTTCAGGTTCACCGCATCCATCCCGCCCTGCGACTGGATCGCGTTCGCGATCTTCTGGATCGCCTGCGCGTTCGCCTCGGCCACCGCCAGAATTGCAGCGGCCTCGCCCTGCGCCTGGTTGATCGCGGCCTGCCGCTCGCCCTCGGATTTCTGGATCGCCGCTTCGCGCGCACCCGACGCGAGGTTGATCTGCTCCTGCTTGCGGCCTTCGGATGCCGCGATCAGCGCGCGCTTTTCACGCTCCGCGGTAATCTGCGCCTGCATCGCGTGCAGGATCTCCTTCGGCGGCGTCAGGTCCTTGATCTCGTAGCGCAGGACCTTCACGCCCCAGTTCGCCGCCGCCTGATCGAGCGCCGACACGATATTGTGGTTGATGAAGTCGCGTTCCTCGAACGTCTTGTCGAGTTCGAGCTTGCCGACCACCGAGCGCAACGTCGTTTGCGCGAGCTGCGTGATCGCAAGCACGAAGTTGCTCGACCCGTATGACGCCTTCATCGGATCGGTCACCTGGAAATACAGCACGCCGTCGACCTGCAGCTGCGTGTTGTCGCGCGTGATACAGACCTGGCTCGGCACGTCGAGCGGGATTTCCTTCAGCACGTGCCGGTACGCGATGCGATCGACGAACGGCAGCACGATGTTCAGGCCGGGCGACAGCGTCGCGTGATAACGCCCGAAGCGCTCGAGCACCCACGCATGCTGCTGCGGCACGATCTTCACCGTCTTCGACACGATCACGATCGCGATGACGAGCAGGACCACCCAGATGATCAGCGAATCCATGAAGTATTCCCTCCTTGTTGTATCAGCGGACGATCAGCCCGCAGGTTTCGCCACGACCACGAGACAATTGCCGCGCACGGCACTCACCTGATACACGTGCGCATCGTCGCGCTCGCCGTTCGCGAGCTCGACGTCCCAGTCGGCGCCGCGATACAACACGCGCGCGCGGCCGTCACGCCACGCGTCGACCGTAACGGTCGCGCCGATATCGAGATTGACGTCGGGATTCGTCGACGTGTCGCGCTTCTGCTTGCGACCGAGCCCCGAACGCCGCAATGCGATCATCGCGACGATCGCAACCACGGCCGCCGCGCCGAACTGCACGTGCGGCGCGAAACCCGCCAGCTGCAGCAGCCCGCCCGCGAGAAAGCCGAGCGCGATCATCAGCAGGTAGAACGTGCCCGTCAGCAACTCGGCCACGACCAGCACGCCCACCGCGACCCACCAGAACAGATGCCCCGACATCATTGTGGTCTCCAGAAAAACGTCCCACGCTCACTTGCGTTGCATGGAACCAGAGTACGCCTTGGAGCGCGACTCGGGAGCAACATGCCCGCTGCCTCCGAGGAGGCGGTCGGCGCGCGTGGGGCGGCCCGGCGAGTACCGAGAGAAAACGGCCCCCACGCTCACTCTGTTCGCTGCCCCCCGAGGGGGCGGTCGATACTCTTGGGGCGGCCCGGCGAGTACCGACAAAAAAACACCCCGGTGTCTACCGGGGTGTTTATAGCATGAACCTTGCATTTTGCCTTCAACGAAAGCGCCGTGCCACCGCGCTTCCGCCGAAGATGCGTTACCGACCGTTACTTCCGGTTGGCGAGCGCCTGCCACGTCTCGATGATCGTGTCGGGGTTCAGCGAGATCGACACGATGCCTTCGTCCGTCAGCCATTGCGCGAAATCCGGGTGATCGGACGGGCCCTGGCCGCAGATGCCGACGTACTTGCCCATCTTGCGGCAGGTATCGATCGCGCGCTTCAACAGGAACTTGACGGCCGGATCGCGTTCGTCGAAGTCGACAGCCAGCAGTTCCATGCCCGAGTCGCGGTCGAGGCCGAGCGTGAGCTGCGTGAGGTCGTTCGAGCCGATCGAGAAACCGTCGAAGTGCACCAGGAACTCTTCGGCGAGGATCGCGTTGGTCGGGACTTCGCACATCATCACGAGACGCAGGCCGTTTTCGCCGCGCTTCAGGCCGAACTTCTCGAGCAGGCCGACGACGCGCTCCGCCTGCTTCACGGTACGCACGAACGGCACCATGATCTCGACGTTGGTCAGGCCCATCTCGTCGCGCACGCGCTTCAGTGCACGGCACTCCATCTCGAACGCCTGCGCGAAGTCTTCAGCGATGTAGCGCGACGCGCCGCGGAAACCCAGCATCGGGTTTTCCTCGTCCGGCTCGTAACGCGAACCGCCGATCAGCTTCTTGTACTCGTTCGACTTGAAGTCGGACAGACGCACGATCACGGGCTTCGGATAGAACGCCGCCGCGATCGTCGCGACACCTTCCGTCAGCTTGTCGACGTAGAACTGACGCGGCGATGCGTGACCGCGCGCGACGCTCTCGACGGCCTTCTTCAGGTCCTGGTCGATGTTCGGGTACTCGAGGATCGCCTTCGGGTGAACGCCGATGTTGTTGTTGATGATGAACTCGAGACGCGCGAGACCCACGCCGCCGTTCGGCAGTTGCGAGAAGTCGAACGCGAGCTGCGGGTTGCCGACGTTCATCATGATCTTGACCGGGATTTCCGGCAGTTCGCCGCGCTGCACTTCCGTGACTTCCGTCTCGAGCAGGCCGTCGTAGATCTTGCCTTCGTCGCCTTCCGCGCACGACACGGTAACGAGCGCGCCGTCCTTCAGGATGTCGGTTGCATCGCCGCAGCCGACGACTGCCGGCACGCCGAGCTCACGCGCGATGATCGCCGCGTGGCAGGTCCGGCCGCCACGGTTCGTGACGATCGCGGCTGCACGCTTCATCACCGGCTCCCAGTTCGGGTCGGTCATGTCGGCCACCAGCACGTCGCCCGGCTGCACGCGTTCCATTTCCGACGGATCCTGGATCACGCGCACGGGGCCCGCACCGATCTTCTGGCCGATCGCACGGCCCGTCGCGAGCACCTGCGACTGGCCCTTCAGCTTGAAGCGCTGCTCGGCCTTGCCGGTTGCCTGGCTCTTCACGGTTTCCGGGCGTGCCTGCAGGATGAAGATCTTGCCGTCGCGGCCGTCCTTGCCCCACTCGATGTCCATCGGACGCTGGTAGTGCTTCTCGATGATGACCGCGTACTTCGCCAGCTCGATCACGTCTTCGTCGGTGATCGAGTAGCGGTTGCGCTGCTCGTGCGGCACGTCGACCGTCTTCACGCGGCCCGGCTCGCCCGGCTGCGTGAATTCCATCTTGATCAGCTTCGAGCCGATCGAGCGGCGGATGATCGGGTACTTGTCCTGTGCGAGCGTCGTCTTGAACACATAGAACTCGTCCGGGTTCACGGCGCCCTGCACGACGGTTTCGCCCAGGCCGTAGCTCGACGTGATGAACACGGCGTCCTTGAAGCCCGATTCGGTGTCGATCGTGAACATCACGCCGGCGGCGCCGACGTCCGAGCGGACCATGCGCTGCACGCCGGCCGACAGCGCGACTTCCGCGTGCGTGAAGCCCTTGTGCACGCGGTACGAGATCGCGCGGTCGTTGTACAGCGACGCGAACACGTGCTTCATGCGGTCGAGCACGTCTTCGATGCCGACGACGTTCAGGTACGACTCCTGCTGGCCGGCGAACGATGCGTCGGGCAGGTCTTCCGCGGTAGCGGACGAGCGCACGGCGAACGACAGCTCGCCCGGCGAACCGTTCTTCAGGACCTCGAACTGCGCACGGATTTCCTGCTCGAGACGTGCCTGCATCGGCGCATCGACGATCCACTTGCGGATTTCGGCACCGGCTTCGGCGAGCGCCTTCACGTCGTCGATGTCGAGCGACTCGAGACGCTTGGCGATGCGGTCGGTAAGGTCGTTGTGCTTGAGGAAATCGCGGAACGCGAGCGCGGTCGTGGCGAAACCGGTGGGTACGCGAACGCCTGCTTCGGAAAGCTGGCTGATCATCTCGCCAAGCGACGCATTCTTGCCGCCGACGATTTCCACATCGGTCATCCGCAACTGCTCGAACGGAATTACATACGCCTGGTCCTTTGCGACGTTTGCTGCGTTAGTCATACAAGCCCCTAAGTGTGAAAAAAATGCTCGATTGCGCAAGTGGGCTTGGACGCGGGCGCTTGCAAAAAGGCGCGGCGCGTCTTGCGCAACCTGTTAGATAAGCACTCGCAGCGGCGGCAAATCTTCCGACCCGATTTGCAAAAATCCCGGCAGAAGGGCGATATTTTCAGACAAATCGCCGAACTTGCCGGGAATTTTGGAATCGAGCGGCAAAGCCTGGGGCGCCGTTCGCGCCCTGCCCCCGCAATTGCTTATCCAACAGGTTGCCGCTATTCTACCGTGCCGGCTGCCGGATGTGGCGCGACCTTGTCACTGCGTCTGGAGGCGAACCTCCAGCCGCCCGCGCAACCGCCCTTCACGTTCGACGCCCAGATTCATGCTGCCTACCGTATTCATCGTCTCCGACGGCACCGGGATCACTGCCGAAACCTTCGCGCACTCGATCCTCTCCCAGTTCGACCAGAAATTCCGTCTCGTGCGCGTGCCGTTCGTCGACTCGCTCGACAAGGCCTATGCGACCGTCGAGAAGATCAACGAGGCCGCCGTGCACGACGGCCGCCGCGCGATCGTGTTCACGACGCTCGTCGACAGCGAGTCGAACGACATCGTCAAGCGCTCGAACGCGCTCGTGCTCGACATGTTCCAGCGCTTCGTCGAACCGCTCGAGCAGGAGCTGGAGCTCAAGTCGAGCCACGCGATGGGCCGCGGCCACCAGAACGCCGACACCGAGGAATACAAGACCCGGATCGAGGCGATCAACTTCTCGCTCGCGCACGACGACGGCCAGTCGAACCGCAACCTGTCGGAAGCCGACGTGATCCTCGTCGGCGTGTCGCGCAGCGGCAAGACGCCGACGAGCCTGTATCTCGCGATGCAGTACGGCGTGAAGGCAGCAAACTATCCGCTGATTCCGGAAGATTTCGAGCGCGGCAAGCTGCCGTCGGCACTCGCCGCGCACCGCGAGAAGCTGTTCGGGCTGTCGATCGACCCGCAGCGCCTGTCGGAGATCCGCAACGAGCGCCGCCCGGGCAGCAAATATGCGGCGCCCGAGAATTGCCGCTACGAGATCAACGAGGCCGAAGCGATGATGCGCCGCGAGGGGATCAAGTGGCTGTCGTCGACGCACAAGTCGATCGAGGAAATCGCGACGACGATCCTGCAGGAAATCCGCCTCGACCGGCAGTCATACTGAGGCTTACTGAGGCTGATTGCTGGCGGCTGCCTGGCCGCCGCCGGAAAACAAAAAGGCCGCGTCGAACGCGGCCTTTTTTCGTGGTGCGGAGAACGCACGAGCGTGGCATCACGCACGCCGCTGCTGACGCACCTGCTCGAACAGGCAGACCGCAGCCGCGGCCGCAACGTTCAGCGACTCCATCCCGCCCGGTTGCGGGATCGTCACGCGATGCGTGGCCACCTCGCGCCAGTACGAGGACACGCCCGCGCCCTCGTTGCCGAACACCCACGCCACGGGGCCCGACAGGTCGCAGTCGAAGATCGCCTGTGCGCCGTGCGAGTCGGTCAGCGCGACCGGTACGTCGAGGCGTTCGGCGAGTGCACCGGCGTCGACGTCCTCGTGGATCGACAGCAGGAAATGCGCACCCATGCCCGAGCGCAGCACCTTCGACGACCACGCGTATGCGGTACCCGGCGCGCAGAACACGTGGCGCACGCCTGCGGCCGCCGCGCTACGCAGGATCGAGCCGACGTTCCCGGCGTCCTGCACGCCGTCGAGCACGACCGACGTATGCGTCACGCGCGCCGGCAGCGGTTGCGCGGGCCGGTCGACGAGCAACAGGAAGCCGACGCCGTTGACGACGTTCGACAACTGCCCGAACAGCGCGTCGGGCAGCGTGACGATCCGCTGCGCATCGATGCGTGCGACGATCGCCTGCGCCTCGGCGTGGCCGAGCGCGCCTTCGGTCGCCACGCATAGCTCGGGCGTCGCACCCGTATCGAGGTACGCGCTCGCGAGATGGAATCCTTCGAGCAGCGCCTGGCCGCTGCGGCGCTGGTGCGGCGTCGAACCCGCGAGCGCCTTCAGGCGTTTGTACAGCGGGTTGTCGCGGGAAGTAATGCTTTTCATCAGAGGGCCTGTTCCCGCTAATTACGGGCTTGCGAACGCACCTTGCCGGTCGCAGTGCAAGGTGCAAGGAGCACCGTTTGGCCGTGCCAAACAAGCGACGCGCGACGCCGCAATGCGGCCGGCAAGGTGCGTTCCCGAAATTAAAGAAAATCGTGCTTGGGGCTGGCCGCCAGAAGGGCCCGTTATTAGCGGGAACAGGCCCTCAGGTCAAAGGCGGCGCGAACCGGTGCGAACGAGCGCCGATGCGCTTCGCACGGGCCGTGCTCGCGCAGTGCGGCAAGGTGTTTCGCGGTACCGTAGCCCGCATGCACGTTGAAGCCGTACACCGGGAAGCGTTCGTGCAGGTCGACGAGCATGCGATCGCGCGTAACCTTCGCGAGGATCGACGCGGCCGAGATGCTCGGCACGAGCGCGTCGCCGCTGACGATCGCCTCGGCGCGCACCGTCAGTGTCGGGCAGCGATTGCCGTCGATCTGCGCGAGCGTCGGCAGGACCGACAGGCCCTCGACGGCCCGCTTCATCGCGAGCATCGTCGCGTGCAGGATGTTCAGCGTGTCGATCTCGTCGACGCTCGCCGATGCGACGCAATACGACAGCGAGCGCGCAACGATCAGCTCGTACAGCGCGTCGCGCTTCTTCGCGGACAGCGCCTTCGAATCGTCGAGCCCGTCGATCGGCTGCGCCGGATCAAGGATCACCGCGGCGGCCACCACCGGCCCCGCGAGCGGGCCGCGGCCCGCTTCGTCGACGCCGCAGACGATCTCGTCGGGCCGGCTGAAATCGAAACCGCCCTGCACGTCGCTCGACGTGCGGCGGCGTGATGCACGTATTGCGGTCATGCACGCCCCTTGCGTTGTTCGAGCACGCGCACCACCGCTTCGGCCGCCTTCGCGGCCGTGTTCTGCCGCAGCGAAAGATGCATTTCGGTAAATACTTCGGTCAGCGTGCGGCGGTTTGCGTCGTCGCGCAGCTGCGTGAGCGTCGCATCGGCGAGCGCCTCGGGCGTCGCGAAATGCTGCAGCAGCTCGGGCACGACGAAACGCCCCGCCAGGATGTTCGGCAAGCCGACGTACGGCAGGTAGCCCTGCCGGCGCATGATCTGCCCGGTCAGCCAGGGCACCTTGTACGAGATCACCATCGGCTTCTTCAGCAGCGCGGCTTCCAGCGTGACCGTGCCGCTCTTCACGAGGATCGCGTCGGCGGCCGTCATCGCGACCTGCGAGCGGCCGTCGGTGATCGTCAGCGCAAGCTGCGGATGCGCATCGACGAGCGGCTGCAGCAGCGCGCGCAGCGCGGGCGTCGCCGCCGGCATTACGAACCGCACGCCGGGCTCGCGCTGCTGCATCAGCGCCATCGCCGCAAAGAACGTCGGGCCGATCAGCGCGATTTCCGAGCGCCGGCTGCCCGGCAGTACCGCGATCACCGGGCCGTCGGCCGGCAATCCGAGCGCGATGCGCGCGCCGTGCGTGTCGGGTTCGAGCGGAATCTCGTCGGCCAGCGGATGGCCGACGTAGGTCGACGCGACGCCTGCCTTGTCGAGAATCGCCGGTTCGAACGGGAACAGGCACAGCATGTGATCGACGGACTTCGCGATCTTCTTGATCCGGCCGCCGCGCCATGCCCAGATCGACGGGCACACGAAATGGATCGACGGGATGCCCGCGTCGCGCGCGGCCTGTTCGACGTTGAAGTTGAAGTCGGGTGCGTCGACGCCGATGAACGCGTCCGGCCGCTCGGCGAGCAACTGGCGCTTCAGCTCGCCGCGAATTCGCAGGATCTCGGGAATCTGGCCCAGCGCCTCGACATAGCCGCGCACGGTCAGCTTGTCCATCTGCCAGTGCGAGTCGAAGCCCTGCGCGATCATCCGCTGCCCGCCGATCCCGTAGTACTGGGCCGATTCGGGCAGCCGCTCGCGCAGCCCGCCGAGCAGCGACGCACCGAGCAGGTCGCCCGACGGTTCGCCGGCCACCATCGCGAGCCGGAGCTGAGAGGTCGGAAGCGGCATCGCTTAGCGGATGATGCCGCGTTGCGACGCGTCGATGAACTCGACGAGCGCCGTCACCGGTGCGTCGCCCTCGCCGCCCGCCGCTGCCAGCTCGCGCAACTGGACTTTCGCTTCTTCGAGCGACAGGCCGTTCTTGTACAGCAGGCGGTACGCGCTGCGCAGCGCGGAGATCGCGTCGGGCGAGAAACCGCGCCGGCGCAACCCTTCGACGTTGATCCCGTGCGGCTCGGCCTTGTTGCCTGCCGCGATCACGAACGGAGGGATGTCCTGCACGAGCGCCGATGCGCCGCCCAGCATCGAATGCGCACCGATGCGCACGAACTGGTGGACGCCCGACATCCCGCCGACGATCGCCCAGTCGCCGATCTCGACGTGGCCGGCCATCTGTGCGTTGCTCGACAGGATCACGTGGTTGCCGACCGTGCAGTCGTGACCGATATGCACATAGGCCATGATCCAGTTGTCATCGCCAAGCGTCGTCACGCCGACGTCCTGCACGGTGCCCGTGTGGATCGTCGTGAATTCGCGGATCGTGTTGCGATTGCCGATCACGAGCTTCGTCGGCTCGTCCTTGTACTTCATGTCCTGCGGACGACCGCCGACCGACGCGTAATGGCCGATGCGGTTGTCCTCGCCGAGCGTCGTATGGCCTTCGATCACGCTGTGCGAACCGATCGTCGTGCGCGCGCCGATCGTGACGTGCGGACCGACGATCGCGTACGGACCGATCTCGACCGATTCGTCGATCTGCGCGCCCGGTTCGACAATCGCGGTGGGATGAATCCTGGTCATGCGCCGTTGCCTCTCGATGTGATGTGTCGCGTTGCGTTGCCTGTACGTGCCGCGTCGCTCAGGGCGCCACGTCGGTCGTCTTGACCGTGCACATCAGTTCGGCTTCCGCCGCCACCTTACCGTCCACTTCCGCCACCGCCTTGAACTTCCAGATACCGCGGATGTAGCGTTCGAACGTCACGTTCAGAATCAGTTGGTCGCCCGGCTCGACCGGACGCTTGAAGCGCGCGCCATCGATCCCGACGAAGTAGTACAGCGTGTTCTCCGGATCCTTCGGCTGCTCTTCCGAGAAGGTCAGCAGCGCCGCGGCCTGCGCGAGCGCCTCGAGGATCAGCACGCCCGGCATCACCGGCCGCTTCGGGAAATGCCCCTGGAAGTACGGCTCGTTGATCGACACGTTCTTCAGCGCTTTGATTCCCTTGTGCGGTTCGAGTTCGAGCACGCGATCGACGAGCAGAATCGGGTAGCGATGCGGCAGCAGCGTGAGGATCTTGTGGATGTCGAGATTGATTTTTTCAGTGCTCATGATGGTTCGTCTCACGCAGAGGCTGCGCGGTGGTGATGCAAAGGCTGAAGCGGGCCGCCGTGCGGCCCAGTCTGGCAAACCGGGCCGGTTGCGCTGGCCGTGCCCGGTTCGAGGGCTCGCATGATGCGCTCAGGCGTCCGTGCCGCCCTGGGCGGCGAGCGCAGCTTCGAGCGCCTTGATGCGCTCGCGCAGCTTGTCGAGGTTGCGCACGAGCGCGGCGCTCTTGTTCCATTCGCCGTGGTCGACGGCCGGGAACGCGCTGGTATAGATGCCGGCCTTCGGCAGCGACTTCGATACGCCCGACTTCGCGGTGATGATGACATAGTCGCCGAGCGTCACGTGGCCGGCGATCCCGGCCGCGCCGCCGATCATGCAGTGGCGGCCGATCGTCGTGCTGCCGGCGATGCCCGCGCTGCCGGCGATCACCGTATAGGCGCCGATCCGGCAGTTGTGGCCGATCTGGACCTGGTTGTCGATCTTCACGCATTCGTCGATGACGGTATCCGCCATCGCGCCGCGATCGATCGTCGTGTTCGCGCCGATTTCGACGTCCGGGCCGATCGATACGCCGCCGACCTGCGGGATCTTCACCCAGCTGCCGGTACGCGCGTCGCCGTCGCCGACGAAATCCGGCGCGAAGCCGAAGCCGTCGGAGCCGATCACGGCGCCTGCATGGATGATCGCGCGCGGGCCGACCTTGCAGCCGTGGTACACCGACGCGTTCGGATACAGGTGTGAACCCGCGCCGATCGTCGTGCCGCGGCCGACGAATACGTTCGCGTCGAGCTGCACGCCGTCTTCGATCACCGCGCCGGCTTCGACCGTCACGTGCGGGCCGATCACCGCACTCGCGGCGACCTGCGCGGCCGGATCGATCGTCGCGCTCGGATGCACGCCGGCGGCACGCTGCGGCGTGGCCAGGTCGATGAACATCTGCGCGACGCGCGCGAAGTACGCGTACGGATTCGGCGTGACGATGAAGTTGCGACCACCAGCGGCCGCGCCCAGCTTTTCCAGATCCTTCGGCGCGATCAGCACCGCGCCGGCGCGGGTCGACTCGACCTGCGACAGGTACTTCGGATTCGCGAGGAACGCGAGTTGCTGCGGGCCTGCCTGGTCGAGCGGTGCGAGCCCGCTCACCTTGCACTGTGCGTCGCCGGCGATCTCGCCGCCGAACCGCTTTACGAGTTCCTCAAGCGTCAATGCCATTCGTCGTCTGCTCCGTTCAGTTCGTCGAGCCGGACGCGAGCGCCTTGAGCACCTTGTCGGTGATGTCGATGCGCGGGCTGACGTACACGGCTTCCTGCACGATCAGGTCGTAATTCTGCTGCTCGGCGATCTGCTTGATGACCTTGTTCGCCCGTTCAAGCACGGCCGCCAGCTCCTCGTTGCGGCGCTGGTTCAGGTCTTCGCGGAACTCGCGCTGCTTGCGCTGGAAGTCGGTATCGAGCTGGGCGAGATCGCGCTGCTTCTGCGCGCGGTCGGCCGCCGACAGCGACGCGCCGTTCTTGTCCAGCGAATCGGACATCGACTTCAGACGCGCCCCGAGATCCTGCAGATCCTTGTCACGCTTCGCGAACTCGGCTTCGAGCTTCGTCTGCGCCGCCTTCGCGGGCACCGACTCGCGCAGGATCCGATCCGAATTGACCGCCGCGATGCGGGCGACGTCCTGTGCGTGCACCGTTGCCGCGCCCAAGGCCAGCGCAACGGTCAGCGCGCACATCACTCGTTTCGAAAACTTACCGGTTAGCAAAATTACCCTCTCGTTGCTGTTGTCATGCGTTCGATCAGAACGCCGTCCCGATCTGGAACTGGAATTTCTGGTACTGGTCGCCTTCGTGCTTCTGCAGCGGGAAGCCGAGGCTCAGCTTCAGCGGGCCGATCGGCGAGATCCACGCGAGACCCACACCGTAGCCGTAACGCAGGCCGTTGGCGCCCGTACTCGTGCCGCCCGGCGCGTTGCCCCACACGTTGCCGCCGTCGAGGAACGTGAACACGCGCAGCGTGCGGTCGTAGCCCGTGCCCGGCAGCGGGAACGTCAGTTCGATGTTGCCGACCACCATCTTCGAACCGCCGATCGGGTCGTTCGTCTTCGTATCGCGCGGGCCCAGCGAGCTCGGCTCGTAGCCACGCACGGAGCCGATACCGCCCGCGTAGTAGTTCTTGAAGATCGGGTACGGGTTGCCGATACCGTTACCGTAGCCGCCTTGCAGGTTCAGGCCCAGGATGAAGCCGCGCGAGAACGAATAGTAGTACTGGGCCTGCAGGTCGGCCTTGTAGTACTGGATCTTGCCGACCGGTACGCCGTACTCCATGTTCGCCTGCGTGAAGTAGCCGCGGCTCGGAATCAGCGCGCTGTCACGCGCGTCGCGCGACCAGGCCACCGTCAGCGGCACCGTGTTCGACACGCGGCCGAACTGGTTCACGTAATCCTGGTAGCTCTGCGGCGTGTTCGAATCGACGTCGAGACGGTTCTGCTCGAAGCCGGCGCCGAAGTAGACGGTGTCGACTTCCGAGAACGGAATGCCGAACTTCAGGTTGCCGCCCGCGCTGATGATCCGGAAGCTCGAGCTCGTCGAATAGTAGAGCGGCTGGTACGTGCGGTAGTAGACGTCCGTGATCCGCTTGATGCCGTCGACCGTGAAGTACGGGTCGACCTGCGTGACGGTGAGCGTGCGGTAGCTCTTCGCGGTGTTGACGTTCACCGACAGGCTGGTACCCGAACCGAACACGTTGTCCTGCGACACGCCCGCCGACAGCACGACCTTGTCCGTCGACGAGAAGCCGGCGCCCAGCGTGATCGCGCCGGTCGGCTTTTCGTCGACCTTCACGTTCACGTCGACCTGGTCGTTCGTGCCGTCGACCGGCACCGTCGTCACGTCGACGTTGGTGAAGTAGCCGAGACGGTTCACGCGATCCTTCGACAGCGCGAGGCGGTTCGAATCGAACCACGAGCTTTCGAGCTGGCGCATTTCGCGGCGCACCACTTCGTCGCGCGTGCGCGTGTTGCCGACGACGTTGATGCGGCGCACGTACACGCGGCGGCTCGGATCGACGACGAGGTTCAGGTTCACCTTGTGGTTCGCCTGGTCGATGTCCGGCTGCGCGTTGACGGTCGCGAATGCGTAGCCGTATTCACCGAGCTTGTCGACGATCGACTTGGTGGTCTGCTGCAGCTTTTCTGCCGAGAAGCGGTCGCCCGGCTTGATCTTGATCAGCTTGTTGAGTTCGGCTTCGCGATCGAGCAGGTTGCCCGACAGCTTGATGCCCGACACCGTGTACGGCTCGCCTTCGTGCAGCGTGACCGTCAGGTACATGTCCTTCTTGTCGGGCGAGATCGACACCTGGGTCGATTCGATGTTGAACTCGAGGTAGCCGCGGTTCAGGTAGTACGAACGCACCGCTTCGAGGTCGCCGGTGAGCTTTTCCTTCGAGTACAGGTCGTTCTTCGTGTACCAGGAGAACCAGTTCGGCGTCGACAGCTGCATCTCGTCGCGCAGCGTGCTGGTGCTGAATGCCTTGTTGCCGATGAAGTTGATCTGGCGGATCTTCGCGCTCGGGCCTTCGGCCACCGCGAACAGGATCGACACGCGGTTCGCGTCGACCGGCGTGACCGTCGTCTTGACCTCTGCCGCGTAGAAGCCGCGCGTGAGGTACTGGCGCTTGAGCTCCTGCTCCGCCTTGTCGACGAGCGCCTTGTCGTAGTAGCGGCCGTCGGCGAGACCGACTGCGCGCAGCGCCTTCGTCAGGTTGTCCTTGTCGAATTCCTTCGTGCCGGTGAAGTCGATCGACGCGATGGCCGGACGCTCCTGCACCTGCACGATCACGACGTTGCCCTGCGTGGCGATGCGTACGTCGTTGAAGAAGCCCGTCGCATACAGTGCGCGGATTGCTTCGGATGCCTTGTCGTCCGTGAAGGTATCGCCCTGCTTGATCGGCAGGTAGGCGAACACCGAACCCGCTTCGACGCGCTGCAGCCCCTCGATCTTGATGTCTTGCACCACGAACGGTGCCGCTGCATGCGCCGCGAGGCCGTGCGCGGCGAGCGCGGCCGCTGCAACTGTCTTAGGTACAAAGCGATGAGGTTTGAACAACATGCATCCCCAATATTTAGCTGCATCAAATCAGGCGGCTACCCAGCGGCGGCCGCCTGACGCTTCAGAAATGGATTAACCGAGCCAGATCGTTGAACAGCGCGATCGCCGACAATGCGACGATGCAGATCAACCCGGCTCTTTGCAGAATCAGCTGCCAGCGCTCCGAGACGGCTTTCCCGGTCGCGGCTTCAACCGCATAATATAACAGATGCCCCCCGTCCAAAACGGGAATCGGCAACAAGTTCAGGACGCCAAGGCTAATGCTGACAAGGGCGAGGAACGACAGGAACGCCGACGGACCGAGCCGCGCACTCTTGCCCGCGTAGTCGGCGATCGTCACGGGGCCGGACAGGTTCTTCAGCGACGCGTTGCCCGTGATCATGCGCCCGAACATCCGGAGCGAATACACGGAGATGTCCCACGTGCGGTGCGCGCCGAGGCGCACGCTGTCGATCGGCCCGTAACGCACGTCGACGGACGGCGTATGCATCGACAGCGCCGCGCCGATACGGCCGACCTGCTGCCCCGATTCGTCGTCGCGCTGCATCTGCGGCACGATCGACACCGTCTGCGCGGCGCCATTGCGCTCGATCTGCAGGTCGAGCGGCTTGCCCGCATGGTGTTTCACGAAATCGATGAAGCGCGATGCGCCGCCGATCGGCTTGCCGTCGAGCGCGACCAGCTTGTCGCCGGACTTCAGGCCCGCCTGCTCCGCCGCGCTGCCGGGCTGCACCGACGCGACCGACAGCGTGCCGCCGCCGGTTTCGAAGCCCAGATGGGCCATGAAATCGTCGTCGAGCTGACTTTCGGGAACATTGCGGAGGTCGACGCGGAAATCGAACGTCGTGTTGCCGTCGCGTGCGCCGAGCACGATCTCGCGGTGATCGAACGCGGCCGCCAGCAGCTTCCAGCGCAGGTCCGACCAAGACCGCACAGGCTCGGACTCGCCGCCCTGCGCGTCGCCTACGCGCACGTTGCGGATCGACACGATCGTCTCGCTGCCGTCGAAGCCCGCGCGCGCCGCCACCGTGCCGGCGGCAGGCGGTGCGACGATCGCGGCCGGCTCGGTTACGCCGGTGGCGAATACGACGGCAAACAGCACGATTGCCAACAGGAAGTTCGCAATTGGGCCAGCCGCGACGATCGCGATGCGCTTGTAGACCGACTGCCGGTTGAACGCCTGGCCGAGCTCCTCGGGCGGGATGCCGGGGCCGGGATCGCGCTCGTCGAGCATCTTCACGTAGCCGCCCAGCGGCAGCGCGGACAGCGTCCACTCGGTGCCCGTCCTGCGGCTGACCCAGCGCGCGACAGGCTGGCCGAAGCCGATCGAGAAACGCAGCACCTTCACGCCGCACCAGCGCGCGACGCGATAATGTCCGTACTCATGCACGACGACCAGCACCCCGATCGCCACCGCAAACGCGATCAGTTCGACCAGCACGTTCATGAGCACCCCATTCAGACAGTACGCTCCACGCGTGGCGCAGGCGCTTTCACAATGATTTCGGCAGCAAGGCGGCGTGCCTCGGCATCTGCCGCCAGGACGTCGTCGAGCCCATCGGGCGCGCGGTTCGGCAGCGTGTTGAGCACGGCGTCGACCGTCGCCGCAATCGCCATGAAGCCGATACGGCGTTCGAGAAACGCTTCGACCGCCACCTCGTTCGCCGCGTTCAATGCGGCGCTCGCGATGCCGCCTTCCTCGAGCGCCTTCAGCGCGAGCGCGAGGCACGGGAAGCGCGCGTAATCGGGCTTCTCGAACGACAGCTGGGCGATCTGCGCGAGGTCGAGCTGATCGACGCCCGCATCGACACGCTCGGGGAACGCGAGCGCGTGCGCGATCGGCGTGCGCATGTCGGGGTTGCCCAGTTGTGCGAGCACCGAGCCGTCGCGATACGACACGAGCGAATGGATCACGCTCTGCGGATGGATCAGCACTTCGATCCGGTCGCCCGGCAACCCGAAGATCCAGTGCGCCTCGATCACTTCGAGGCCCTTGTTCATCATCGTCGCGGAATCGACCGAGATCTTGCGGCCCATCACCCAGTTCGGGTGCTTGCACGCCTCGTCCGGCGTCACGTCGACGAGCGTGGCCGGTTCGCGCGTGCGGAACGGGCCGCCGGACGCGGTCAGGATGATCTTCGAGATCCCGCCGTGCTCGGCCGCATCGCGCGGCATGCACTGGAAGATCGCGTTGTGTTCGCTGTCGACCGGCAGCAGGATCGCGCCATGGTCGCGCACGGCGTCCATGAAGATCGCGCCCGACATCACCAGCGCTTCCTTGTTCGCGAGCAGGATGCGCTTGCCGGCGCGCGCGGCCGCGAGGCTCGGCGCGAGGCCGGCCGCGCCGACGATCGCCGCGACCACCGTGTCGCAGCCGTCGCTCTTCGACACGTCGACGAGCGCCTGCGGCCCGTGCAGCACGGTCGTCTTGCTGCCCGCCGCACGCAGTTTCGCGTCGACGTGCGCGGCCGTCGCGGCATCGCCGACCACCGCCACTTCAGGCTCGAAGCGCAGGCATTGCTCGACCAGCTTGTCGCCGTTGCGGTGTGCGGTCAGCGCATAGACCGAGAAGCGCTCGGGATGGCGCGCGACCACGTCGAGCGTGCTGTCTCCGATCGAGCCCGTGGAACCGAGCAATGTCAGACGTTTTTGCATAACAGAAATAGTGGTTTAACCAAGCAGCAGCATCGCGAGCGGCAGCACCGGCAGCAGCGCGTCGACACGGTCGAGCACGCCGCCATGGCCGGGCAGCAGTCCGCTCGAATCCTTCACGCCCGCCTGCCGCTTCAGCAGCGACTCGAACAGGTCGCCGATCACGCTGTACGCGACCAGCAGCGTCAGTGCGGCCCACGCGCCGGGCATCCCGTAGCGCACGGCGAATGCGGAAAACAGGGTCGGCTCGAACGCATGCGCGGCCATCGCGACACCCGCGACGACCATCACGGCGATCCAGCCGCCGATCGCGCCTTCCCAGCTCTTGCCGGGACTGATCGTGATGGCCAGTTTACGCTTTCCGAAGGCCTTGCCCGCGAAGTATGCGCCGATATCGGCGAGCCAGACGACCAGAAGCAGCGACAGCACGAACGGCACGCCCTGCGCGCGCGCCGCGACGAGCGCATGCCAGCAGGCCGCAAAGACCACGAGGCCGGCCGCGAGCAGGAACGGCCGCCATACGCCGCCCGCGAGCTCGGGCTTGCGCCGCAGCACGAACGGGCCGACCAGCAGCCAGAACACGCCGGCTGCCATGAAAAGGGGACGGGACGAAGCCGCATCGACGCCGAGCGGCGCCGTTGCCGCGAGCGCAAGCGCCGCGACGACGGCATAGACGACCGGGCCGGCGCCGCCGAGCTTGAGCAGGCGCGCCCATTCCCACGCGGCAAACACGAGCACGACGCCGATCAGCGCGCCGAACACGGTGAGCGGTGCAAACAGCGTCACCGGCAGCAGTACCGCCAGCATCACGATCGCCGTGATCACACGGGTTTTCAGCATGAAAGGGAGTCGACGTTCTGCGATTGCGGTTCGAGCTGTGCGCTCGTGCGACCGAAACGGCGCTCGCGCTCCGTATACGACGCGATTGCGTCGGCCAGTGCCGCGCCGTCGAAATCCGGCCAGTATTTGTCGGTGAAATAGAATTCGGCGTACGCGAGTTGCCACAGCAGGAAGTTGCTGACGCGCTGCTCGCCACCGGTACGGATGAAAAGATCGGGCTCCGGCGCATAGGCCATCGCCAGGTGCGGCGCGAACGCGTCCTCGGTCACTTCGACCTCGCGACCCTCGCGCACGGCCTGCTCGACGAGCTTCTTCGTCGCCTGCAGGATGTCCCACCGGCCGCCGTAGTTGGCCGCGATGGTGAGCGTAAGACGGGTATTGCGCGCCGTCTTGGTTTCGGCGCGGCGAATCAGTTCGCGGATGCGCGGCTCGAAGCGGTCGAGATCGCCGACGACTCGCAGGCGGATCCCGTTCGCATGGAGCTTGCCGACCTCGCGCTCGAGCGCGGTGATGAAGAGCCGCATCAGGAACGACACTTCGTCGTTCGGCCGGCGCCAGTTCTCCGAACTGAACGCGAACAGCGTCAGGTATTCGACGCCGGCGCGCGCGCAGCCTTCGACCACCGCCCGCACGGCATCGACGCCGCGGGTGTGCCCCGCGACGCGCGGCAAGCGGCGTTCGGTCGCCCAACGGCCGTTGCCGTCCATGATGATCGCGATATGACGCGGCACGACGCCGACGTCAGGCACGCGAACGGTAGAGCTGGTATAGGTCATGGCCGTTGAGACAGTAATGCGGGAAGAAGGCGGCGCGCGAGGACGGTCGTCAGACCGTCATGATCTCGGCTTCCTTGCTCTGCACGAGCTTGTCGATTTCGGCAACGTGCTTGTCGGTCAGCTTCTGCACGTCGTCGCTCGCACGGCGCTCGTCGTCTTCCGAGATTTCCTTGTCCTTCACGAGCTTCTTGAGCGCTTCGTTCGCGTCGCGGCGCAGGTTGCGGATCGCGACCTTGGCCGTTTCGCCTTCGCTCTTGACGACCTTGGTCAGCTCGCGGCGGCGCTCTTCCGTCAGCGCGGGCATCGGCACGCGGATCAGGTCGCCGGCGGTGGCCGGGTTCAGGCCCAGGTCGGCTTCGCGAATGGCCTTCTCGACCTTCGCGACCATGTTCTTTTCCCACGGCTGCACGCCGATCGTGCGCGCATCGACGAGCGTCAGGTTAGCGACCTGCGAGATCGGCACCATCGACCCGTAGTAGTCGACCTGCACGTGATCGAGCAGACCGGTGTGCGCACGGCCCGTACGGATCTTTGCCAGATCGTTCTTGAACGCTTCGATCGAGCGCTGCATCTTTTGCTCGACGCCCTTCTTGGTATCAGCGACACTCATTTCAACCTCCGAACCTTCTAACCTTCAAAGAACGCGGGCCCTGCCCGGCGCATCCGGCGCGCCGCGGCCCATGGCCCGCATCCGCGGGAGTTTACACGTGGACGAGCGTACCTTCGTCCTCGCCCAGCACGATGCGCTTGAGCGCGCCCGGCTTGTTGATCGAAAACACGCGAATCGGCAGCTTCTGGTCGCGGCACAGCGCGAAGGCCGTCGCGTCCATCACCTGCAGGTTGCGGCTGATCGCCTCGTCGAAAGTGATCGTCGTGTAACGCGTGGCCGACGGATCCTTCTTCGGATCGGCAGAATATACGCCATCGACCTTGGTCGCCTTCAACACGACCTCGGCGCCCACTTCCGAACCGCGCAGCGCGGCAGCCGTGTCCGTCGTGAAGAACGGGTTGCCCGTACCGGCCGCGAAGATCACGACGCGGCCTTCCTCGAGCTGACGGATCGCGCGGGGCCGGATGTACGGCTCGACGACCTGATCCATCCGCAGCGCGGACTGCACGCGCGCCTCGATGCCGGCGTGGCGCATCGCGTCCTGCAGCGCCAGCGCGTTCATCATCGTCGCGAGCATCCCCATGTAGTCTGCCGTCGCGCGATCCATGCCGGCCGCGCCACCCGCGACACCGCGGAAAATATTACCGCCACCGATCACGACCGCGAGCTGCGTACCGAGACGCACGACTTCGGCGATATCGGCCACCATCCGTTCGATCGTCGCGCGATTGATGCCGAAGGCATCGTCGCCCATCAGCGCTTCGCCGGAGAGTTTGAGGAGGACGCGTTTATAGGCATTGGACATAGGGGCTTCCGAGCGACGAGAGGATGACAACCACGAACTGTAGGGGCGAAATACTGATTCGGGCAAGCGCCGCCGGTCGGACCGGGTTTCCCGGCCGGCCGGCGGCGGCGCCGACCGCGGCGGAGCGGACGCCCGCCGCGGATACTGCCTGACTGCTTACGGCTTACTGCTGCTTTGCTGCTGCGACTTGCGCAGCCACTTCGGCGGCGAAGTCGTCCTGACGCTTCTCGATGCCTTCGCCGACGACGAACAGCGCGAACTTCTGCACGGTGGAATCCGCTGCCTTCAGCATCTGCTCGATCGTCTGCTTGTCGTTCTTCACGAACGTCTGGTTCAGCAGCGACACTTCCTTCAGGTACTTCTGGACGCTACCGTCGACCATCTTCGCGACGATTTCAGCCGGCTTGCCCGATTCCGCAGCCTTCTGCTCGGCCACGCGGCGTTCCGTCTCGATCAGTTCCGCCGGCACGTCAGCCGACGACAGCGCGACCGGCTTCATTGCCGCGATGTGCATCGCGACGTCCTTGCCGACCTGCTCTTCCGCACCCGTGTACTCGACGATCACGCCGATACGCGCGCCGTGCAGGTACGTTGCGATCTTGTTTGCGGTTTCGAAACGGACGAAACGGCGGATCGAGACGTTCTCGCCGATCTTGCCGATCAGTGCCAGACGGACCGCGTCGACCGTCGAGCCTTCGAGCGGCAGTGCCGACAGCGCAGCCACGTCGGCCGGGTTTTGCGTCGCGACGAGTTCTGCAACGGTCTTCGAGAATGCGAGGAAGTCGTCGTTCTTCGCGACGAAGTCGGTCTCGCAGTTCAGTTCGACCAGCGCGCCTGCGTTGCCGCCGACGAACGATGCGACGACGCCTTCTGCCGTCACGCGCGATGCCGCCTTGCTCGCCTTGTTGCCGAGCTTGACGCGCAGCAGCTCTTCAGCCTTGGCCAGATCGCCGTCGGCTTCCGTCAGCGCCTTCTTGCACTCCATCATCGGTGCGTCGGTCTTTGCGCGCAGTTCTGCCACCATGCTTGCGGTAATTGCCGCCATCATTCGCTCCTTGAGTCTGTATTCACAACGCCGCCCGCTTGGACGCGAACGGCCGAGATTCGTTTCCGGACCCGCGCCGATTCGGCGCGATCAGGTCCGGCGCACAAGCTTAAAAAAAGGGGGCCTGTTGAGAGCCCCCTTTTTGCGCCGGCTCGGGGCCAGTTACGCGTTTTCCTCGACGTACTCGTCGTCGCCGCGTGCAGCCTGGACCACTTCGTTGACCGCGTTCGCACGGCCTTCGAGGATCGCGTCGGCCACGCCTTCGGCGTACAGCGCGACTGCCTTGCTCGAGTCGTCGTTACCCGGGATCACGTAATCCACACCTTCCGGCGAGTGGTTCGTATCGACCACGGCGATGACCGGCACGCCCAGCTTGTTCGCTTCCGTGACGGCAATCTTGTGGTAGCCGACGTCGACGACGAAGATTGCGTCCGGAATGCCGCCCATGTCCTTCACGCCGCCGATCGACTTCTGCAGCTTCGCGATTTCGCGTTCGAACAGCAGCGCTTCCTTCTTGCTCATCTTCTCGAGCTCGCCTGCCTCGACTGCCGCTTCCATGTCCTTCAGGCGCTTGATCGAAACCTTCAGCGTCTTGAAGTTGGTCATCATGCCGCCGAGCCAGCGTGCGTTGACGAACGGCATGCCTGCGCGCTGCGCTTCCTGGGCGATCGTGTCACGCGACTGGCGCTTCGTGCCGACGAACAGGATCGTGCCGCGGTTCGCTGCCAGCTGGCGCACGTACTTCTGTGCGTCCGTGAACATCGGCAGCGTCTTTTCGAGGTTGATGATGTGAATCTTGTTGCGGTGACCGAAAATGAACGGAGCCATCTTCGGGTTCCAGAAGCGCGTCTGGTGACCGAAGTGGACACCCGCTTCCAGCATTTGGCGCATCGTGACTGCCATGTAAATTCTCCACGAGGGTTGGGTCTTAAGCCGGCTGCCGTACCGCCGCGCGAACCTGCCCCGAAGGGCGCGAATTCTGCGCGGCCGGCACCCTGGTTGCGCCGGCTTGCGATTCGACACGTGCAAAACGCCCGTGCCGTAAGCCTTTTACCGTAATGCCACCCCAAGATGGGGCAAGTTCGGCATTTGGATATCGACTTAGCCAAAGAGTATAGCACGCCGATTTGTCCGCTCTCAAGTCGCCTCCCACTTTCGCTTGCCGCGCGGCAGCCGGCCGGACAATCCGCGAAAACCCGCCCCCGCACCGCCGGCAGGGGCTGCGACGCCTGCCAGAAGGTGCGATAATCCGTCAATTCACCGCATTCCAGGCATACCTCGATGACTATTACGCTCAAAAACGAACACGACATCGCCGAGATGCGCGTCGCCTGCCGTCTCGCGAGCGAAGTGCTCGACTTCATCACGCCGCACGTCGTCGCGGGCATCACGACCGCCGAACTCGACCGCCTCTGCCACGAGTTCATGCTCAACGAACAGGGCACGATCCCGGCGCCGCTGAACTACCAGCCGCCCGGCTACCCGCCGTACCCGAAGGCCACCTGCATCTCGGTCAACGACGTGATCTGTCACGGTATTCCCGGCGAGAAGGTGATCAAGAACGGCGACGCGCTGAACATCGACATCACCGTGATCAAGAACGGCTACTTCGGCGACACGAGCCGCATGTTCATCGTCGGCGAAGGCTCGATCCTCGCGAAGCGCCTCGTGCAGACCACCTACGAATGCATGTGGCTCGGCATCGACCAGGTCAAGCCCGGCGCGCACCTCGGCGACATCGGCTACGCGATCCAGAAGCACGCGGAAGCGCAGGGCTACAGCGTCGTGCGCGAGTACTGCGGCCACGGCATCGGCACGGTGTTCCACGAGGATCCGCAGGTCGTCCACTACGGCCGCCCGGGCACCGGCATCGAACTGAAGGCCGGGATGATCTTCACGATCGAGCCGATGATCAACGCCGGCAAGCGCGACATCCGCACGATGCCCGACCAGTGGACGGTCAAGACGCGCGACCGCAGCCTGTCGGCGCAGTGGGAGCACACGGTGCTCGTCACCGAAACCGGCTACGAGGTGCTGACCGTGTCGGCCGGCACGCCGGCGCGCCCCGTGTTCGCGCAACCGGCCGCCGCAGTCTGAGCTCCGTTGCGCCAGCCCGCCCCACCCGCACCTGAACCGCCGCCCATGAGCGCTCACGCTGCCCCCTCGCCCGACGCGCTGTCGCGGCGCGCCGAATTCAAGGCCGCCAAGACGGAGATGCTCGAGCGCTTTCGCCGCGCGACGAACGTCGCGTCGCTGATGCACGCGCTGTCGAAACTCACCGACGAAGCGCTGAAGCGCGTGTGGGACGAATGCGGGCTGCCCGCGACGCTCGCGCTCGTCGCCGTCGGCGGCTACGGGCGCGGCGAGCTCGCGCCCTATTCCGACGTCGACATCCTCGTGCTGCTGCCCGATGCGCACGACCCGGCGCTCGACGCGCGCATCGAGCGCTTCATCGGGATGGCGTGGGATCTCGGCCTCGAGATCGGCAGCAGCGTGCGCACGGTCGCGCAGTGCATCGAGGAAGCGTCGCAGGACGTCACCGTGCAGACCTCGCTGCTCGAAGCGCGCCGCATCGTCGGCAGCACCGCGTTGTTCGAGCGCTTCACGGTGCGCTACCACGAGGCGCTCGACGCCCGCGCGTTCTTCACCGCGAAGATGCTCGAGATGCGCCAGCGCCACGCGAAGTTCCAGGACACGCCGTACAGTCTCGAGCCGAACGTGAAGGAAAGCCCCGGCGGGCTGCGCGACCTCCAGACGATCCTGTGGATCGCGCGCGCGGCCGGTTTCGGCAGCAGTTGGCGCGAACTCGACACGCGCGGCCTCATCACCGATCGCGAAGCGCGCGAGCTGCGCCGCAACGAAGGCTTCCTGAAGACGCTGCGCGCGCGGCTGCACGTGATCGCCGGCCGCCGCCAGGACATGCTCGTGTTCGACCTGCAGACGCAGGCCGCCGAGAGCTTCGGCTACCAGCCGACGCAGGCCAAGCGCGCGAGCGAACAGCTGATGCGCCGCTACTACTGGGCCGCGAAGGCCGTCACGCAGCTCGCGACGATCCTGATCCAGAACATCGAGGCGCAGCTGTTCCCCGCGACGAGCGGCATTACGCGCGTGCTGTCGCCCGACCGTTTCGTCGAGAAGCAGGGCATGCTCGAGATCGTCGACGACAGCGTATTCGAACGCCACCCCGACGCGATCCTCGAAGCGTTCCTGCTGTATGAAACGACCCGCGGCGTGAAGGGCCTGTCCGCCCGCACGCTGCGCGCGCTGTACAACTCGCGCGAGATCATGAACAACGCGTGGCGCCGCGATCCTCAGAATCGCGACACGTTCATGCGGATCCTTCAGCAACCCGAAGGAATCACGCACGCGTTCCGGCTGATGAACCAGACGAGCGTGCTCGGCCGCTACCTGCTGAATTTCCGCCGCATCGTCGGCCAGATGCAGCACGACCTGTACCACGTGTACACGGTCGATCAGCACATCCTGATGGTGTTGCGCAACATCCGCCGCTTCGCAGTGGCCGAGCATGCGCATGAATATCCGTTCTGCAGCCAGCTGATCGGCAACTTCGAGCGCCCGTGGGTGCTGTATGTCGCGGCGCTGTTCCACGACATCGCGAAGGGCCGCGGCGGCGACCACTCGACGCTCGGGATGGCCGATGCGCGGCGCTTCTGCCGCGAGCACGGTATCGCCGGCGACGATGCGGCACTGATCGTGTGGCTCGTCCAGCATCACCTGACGATGAGCCAGGTCGCGCAGAAGCAGGATACGAGCGACCCCGAAGTCATCAAGCGCTTCGCCGAGGTCGTCGGCAACGAACGGTACCTCACCGCGCTGTACCTGCTGACCGTCGCCGACATCCGCGGCACGAGCCCGAAGGTGTGGAACACGTGGAAGGGCAAGCTGCTCGAGGACCTGTACCGCATCACGCTCGCGGTGCTCGGCGGGGCCAACCCCGACGCGCATTCGGAGCTGAAATCGCGGCAGGAGCAGGCGCTCGCGCTGCTGCGCCTCGAGACCGTGCCCGACGACGCGCATCGCGCGTTGTGGGATCAGCTCGACGTCGGCTTCTTCCTGCGCCACGACGCGGCCGACATCGCGTGGCAGACACGCGTGCTGTACCGGCACGTGAACGCCGAAACCGCGATCGTCCGTGCGCGGCCGTCGCCGATCGGCGACGCGCTGCAGGTGCTCGTGTACGTGAAGGACCGCCCCGACCTGTTCGCGGGCATCTGCGCGTATTTCGACCGCAACGGGCTGTCGGTGCTCGACGCGCGTGTCAGCACGACGCGGCACGGCTACGCGCTCGACAACTTCATCGTCACGCAGACCGAACGTGACGTGCGGTACCGCGACATCGCGAATCTCGTCGAACAACAGCTCGCGTCGCGGCTCACCGAAACCGCACCGCTGCCGGAGCCGTCCAAGGGCCGCCTGTCGAGGCTGTCCCGGACGTTTCCGATCACGCCGCGCGTCGACCTGCGGGCCGACGAGCGCGGCCAGTACTACATCCTGTCCGTGTCGGCCAACGACCGGCCGGGCCTTCTCTATTCGATCGCGCGCGTACTCGCCGAGCATCGGATCGGCGTCCACGCGGCGCGGATCAATACGCTTGGCGAACGCGTCGAGGACATCTTCCTGCTTGCAGGTGCCGGCCTGTCCGACAACCGCCTGCAGATCCAGCTTGAAACCGAATTGCTGCGTGCGATCGCAGTCTGAATGAATTCCAGCGTTTATGCGCACCAAATTAACCGTCAAGAATCCGAAGCCGGCGTCGCCGACCCGCGCCCCTGTCCGCTCCGGCAGCCTCGTCGCCCGCAAGGCGGTGCGTCCCGCTGCGCCACCCGCAGGGGAAAAGCCGGCCCGACCGAAGAAGGCGTCCCCGGCCGCCGCCGGCGAACGCGCGTTCAAGACGCGCGCGGCCGCGG
>NZ_JAAGPP010000120.1:0-239 GCF_017104975.1 Burkholderia sp. Ac-20344 | reverse complement strand
TGATACAGATTTGTCCTCCTCTCTTGATCGCATGTTCTCTGCGTCACTGCCATCGATCAATTCTCCACAACATATAACGTCAGTAGTTACTTTCGTTCTTTTTCATTCACTCACTCGCTTCGACTACTAGTATCACATATCAATGTTTCTATCTTTTTTATTCTTCGTCATTTTTTTTTTTTTTTTCTTTTTTTCGTGCATCTCTTTTTTTTTTTTTTTTTTTTATTTTTTTTTTTTTC
>NZ_JAAGPP010000119.1:0-28882 GCF_017104975.1 Burkholderia sp. Ac-20344 | reverse complement strand
GGGGCGACGCGGTGCGCATCGTGCGAAATATGGAAGCCGACGCGCTCGTTCGGGTGCACGGTCAGGGTCAGCGGGTAATTCGATTCCGCGAACGCGCGGGTGTCGAGGATCTCGATGTCGTCCGGCCCGAGATCGGGGGCGGCGGCAACCGGGAAGTTCTCGAACACCAGCAGGCTGTCGAACAGACTGTCGCGGGCGGGCAGCTCGCTCCACGACTGGATATCGACCAGCGAGCTGTACGAATGCGGCTCCATCGCCGCCTGGGCCGCGTGGACCGCCGCCAGCCATTCGAGGAAGGGGCGCTCCGGCGCGATGCGCAGGCGCAACGGCAGCGTATTGATGAACAGCCCCACGATCGACTCGACGCCGTCGAGCATCGGTGGGCGACCGGATACGGTGACGCCGAAGACGACGTCGTCCGTTCCGGCGTGGCGCCGCAGCACCAACGCCCAGACCGCGCGTATCAGCACGTTGAGGGTGACGCGATGAGTACGCATGAGCGCTTGCAGCCGCGCGGTCAGGGCCTCGTCCAGCAGGAATTGCTGTGTCCTGCGCTTGTCCTGCCGCGCGGCGTCGCCGGTCGCCTGCCGGGCCGGACTGGCCGCGATCGGCGTGGCGGCGTGGAAGCCGGCCAGCTCGGCGCGCCACCAGGCTTCGTCGGCCGAGCGAGGATGGCGCGCGAGCCAGTCGATGTACGCGCGGTATCCCGGCGCCGACGCGGCGACCGCGGGCGCGCCGGTGCGGGCGAGCGACAGGTAGTCGTCGAACACCTCCTTCATCAGGGTCGCGGTGCTCCAGCCGTCGAGGATGATGTGGTGCGCGCTCCAGCAGAAGCGATGGCGCGTGTCCGTTTCCTGGATCAGTGTGCAGCGGAATAACGGCCCACGCTGCAGATCGAAGCCGCGCTGCCGGTCGTCGGCGAGGAACGCATCGAAGTCCTGCGCGCGGCGGGATGCATCGCGGTGCCGCCAGTCGACGAACGTCCACGGCAGGTCGACCGTGCGCAGCACGGTCTGGACGGGTTGATCGCGGTTGGCCCATGCGAACGCGGTGCGCAACACGGCGTGGCGCGCGAGCGCATGGGCCCATGCTTGCCGGAGCGCCGGCACCTGGAGCGGGCCGCTGACGACGAAGCTGAACTGCTGGAAATAGGCGGCCGGATCCAGGTCGTACAGCGAATGGAACAGGATGCCCTGCTGCAGCGATGAGAGCGGGTAGCTGTCCTCGATGTCGTCCCACGCGGTGTCGGGGACCGACGCCGCGAAGTCGAGCAACCGGTCCTTGAAGTGCGCGGCCAGGTTCTCGACCGTCTGCCGCTGGTGAAGCCGCTCGCCGTAGCGCCAGTCCACCTGAAGCTTGCCGTCGGCAACGGCGGCGACGATCTCGAACGCATGCGTGCGCTGCGACTGCTCGGCGCGCAGCGAACCGAGGTCTTCGGTTGCCGGGCGCCAGCCATCGGATTGCCGCAACACGGTATCGAGCTGGCCGTGATAGTTGAAGAGGATATCGGCCTTCGGCACCGCGGCGAGACTGTCGCGCACGGCGGCGTCGGGGCTCAGGTACCGGAGCAGCGAATAACCGAGGCCGTCGGCCGGAATCCGGCGCAGCTGCTGCCGCGCGGCACGCAGCGCTTCCTCCGGCGTGTCCCTCGCGTCGGCCTCGAGCACGACGGGGTAGATGGACGTCAACCAGCCCACCGTCCGGGTGAGGTCGAGCGGCGCATCCGACACGTGGCGGCCGTGACTCTCGAGATCGATCCGGGTGCGGGCGTTGCCCGTGACCCTGCTGCAGGCTTGCGCGAGCGCGACGAGCAGGACGTCGTTGATGCGGGTGTCGTACGCGCGTGGCAGCCGGCGCAGCAACGCCGTGGTGTCGGCTTCGTCCAGCTCGAATGACACGGATGACGCGTCGCCGACCGCGTTGTTGGCTCCGTGGTTGGCCGCGCCTGCGGCCGGATAATCGACCGGCATCGGCTCGACGGGCTGCGCAAGGAGGGCTTGCCACAGTCGGGCTTCGTCGCCGATGGCCGGCGACCGGGCCAGTTGCTGCAGATGCAACGCCCATTCGCGGAACGAAGTCGTTTTCGCGGGCAACGGCTGGCCGTGATAGGCGGCATGCAAGTCCTCGAGGAGCACGCGCCATGACACGCCGTCCACCGCCAGGTGATGGATCGACACGAACAGGCGGGCGAGCGGCTCGCCGGCCAGGCAGAAGAGCCGGGCCGCCAGCAATGGCCCGTGCGCGATGTCGATGCCGCGTTCCGCTTCAGCGGCAGCGGCGCGCATCGCCGCCAGGCGCTCGCCGGCGTCGCCTGCGATCACCTGCTTCGCAACGAGTGCCGGCATCTCGCCGCCGGCGACGACTTCCTGGACCCAGCGGCCCGCGCCGGGCGAGAAACGCAGGCGCAACGCGTCGTGATGTTCGTAGACTTGCCGGAACGCGTCGGCGAGCCTCGACGCGTCGATCTCCGCCGGCACCTGGATCAGGACCGTCTGGTTGTAGTGCGACGGCGCATCGATCTCCTGTTCGAAGAACCAGTGCTGCACTGGTGTGAGCGGCGCATCGCCCAGCGGGCTCAGGGTCGGCGCGTGTGCTGCGCGTTCTTCAGGGGCGGCGGCCAGTTGCGCGATCGTCTGATACTGGAACAGCTGTTTCGCCGTCACGCGCAGCCCGGCCTGATTGGCGCGCGCGATCACCTGGATGCTCAGGATGGAATCGCCGCCCAGTTCGAAGAAGTTGTCGTGGATGCCGACGGAGGGCAGTTGCAGCACGTCCTGCCAGATCGACGCCAGCAGGATTTCGCGGGGCGTGACGGCCGGCGCGTGCGGCCGGGCCGTGTCGACCACGTCGGCCGGGGCGGGCAGCGCCTTGCGGTTGATCTTGCCGTTGGGCAGCAACGGCAAGGATTCAAGCGCGACGAACTGCGATGGCACCATGTAGTCGGCGAGCTTGCCACCCAGATAGTCGCGCAGATCGGCGATGTCCGGCGCTGCGGTTGCGACATAGGCGATCAGGAACGTTCGGGCTCCTTCGGTTTTCGCGATCACGACACAGTCGTCGACCGACGGATGCGCGCGCAGCGCGGCCTCGATTTCACCGGGTTCGATGCGCAGGCCGCGCAGCTTGATCTGGTGGTCGATGCGGCCGAGGAACTCGATGTTGCCGTCGGGCCGGTAGCGCGCGAGATCGCCGGTACGGTAGAGGCGTGCGTGCGGGTCGGCGGAGAACGGATCGGCGATGAACTTCTCCGCGGTCAGCTCGGGTTCGCCGTGGTAGCCGCGCCCGACCGGCGTGCCGCCGATCAGCAGCTCGCCTGCCACGCCGACGGGCGTGGGCTGCATCTGCGCGTCCACGATGTAGAGGCGCGTGTTGGCGATCGGCCGGCCGATCGGGACGATGCGGTGCGGGTCGTCGTGACGGCATTCCCACGCGGTCACGTCGACGGCGGCCTCGGTCGGGCCGTAGAGGTTGTACAGCTTGACGTCGAGGCGCTCGAGGCAACGCTGCTGCAGGTCGTAAGGCAGGGCCTCGCCGCTGCACACGACGCGGCGCAGCGATGCGCAGTGCGCGTCGAGGTCCGGATGGTCGAGGAACGCGCGCAGCATCGACGGCACGAAATGGATCGTGGTGATCCGTTCCCGTTCGACGAGTTCGACCAGGTAGTCGGTTTCGCGCTGGCCGCCGGGGCGGGCGAACACCAGGCGCGCGCCGGTGACGAGCGGCCAGAAGAATTCCCAGACCGAGACGTCGAAGCTGAACGGGGTCTTCTGTAGCACGGCATCGTCGGCGTCGAGCGCGTAGGCGTGCTGCATCCAGAGGATGCGGTTGGTGATCGCGCGATGGGTGTTGAGTGCACCCTTGGGCCGGCCGGTCGACCCGGACGTGTAGATCATGTAGGCGAGGTTGTCGCCGTTCAGCGCAGGGGCGGGGTTGGACGTCGCAGCGGCGTCGAGGTCGAGCGCGTCGCGATCGACGACGATCACGCGGTCGTCGGCGTCGGGCAGCACGGCGAGCAGATGCTGCTGGGTGAGAAGCCAGCGCAACTGCGCGTTGTCGATCATGAAGCGCACGCGCTCGGCGGGGTACTCGGGGTCGACGGGAACGTAGGCGCCGCCGGCCTTGAGGACTGCGAGCAGCGTGACGATCATGTCGAGCGAGCGCTCCATCGCCACGCCGACGAGGGCATCGGGAGCGACGCCGAGGGCGATGAGGTGGTGGGCGAGGCGGTTGGCGCGCCGGTTGAGTTCGGCGTAGGTGAGCGCGTCGTCGTCGAAGACGGCGGCGACGGCATCGGGCGTGCGTTCGACCTGCTGCTCGAACAGCCGATGCAGCGGTTGCGCGGCGGCCTCGCCGAAATCGGTGTCGGTCCGGTTCCACTCGACGGTCAGCCGGTTCCGCTCGGCATCGCTCGTCAGCGGCAGCCCGCCGAGCGGCCGGTCCGGATCGGCGATCACGGCATCGAGGAGCGTGCGGAAGTGTTCCGCCATGCGATCGATCGTGGCGGCGTCGAACAGGTCCAGGTTGTATTCCAGCGCGCCCGCGAGGCCGTCGTCGGCATCCTGGATATGGAGCGTGAGGTCGAACTTGGCGGTATGGGTTTCCACCGGCACCGGCGTCGCCACCAAACCGGGGAAGCTCACCGCCTGGGGCTGCGCTTTCTCGTACGCGAACACGACCTGGAACACCGGCGTGCGGCTCAGGTTGCGTTCGAGCGCGAGCGAATCCACCACCTGCTCGAACGGAATCTCCTGGCGGCTGTAGCCGTCCAGCGCAACGCGCTTCACGCGCGCCAGCAGTTCGCCGAAGCTCGGATTACCCGACAGGTCCACGCGCAGCGCGAGCATGTTCGCGAAGAAGCCGATCAGCGGCTCGGTCATGCTGGAGCGCCGATTGGCGATCGGGGAGCCGATCACGAGGTCCTGCTGGTTGCTGTACCGCGACAGGAGCAGCGCATATGCGGCGAGCACGACCATGAACGTGCTGGTGCCGGACGCGCGTGCGAGCGCGCGCAGGCCGCCGGCGCGTTCGCCGTCCAGCCGGAACGGCAGGACCGCGCCGCGGAACTGCTGGATGGCGGGCCGGGGGCGGTCGGTGGGCAATTCGATCACGTCCGGCGCGTCCGCCAGCGACGCGCTCAGGAGCGCCAGTTCCCGATGCGTGTCGGCGGACGCCAGGCGCTCGTGCTGCCACACGGCGTAGTCCGCGTACTGGACGGCCAGTTCCGGCAGCGACCGGCCGGCATAGAGCGCGGCCAGTTCGCCGATGAGGATGCCTGACGACCATGCATCGGAAACGATGTGATGCATCACGATGCCGAAGACGTGCAGGCGCTCATGCACGCGATACAGCACGACGCGATAGAGCGGCCCGGCGGCGAGATCGAACGGGCGGTCGGCTTCCTCCGCGAGCCGCGCGAGCGTGTCGGATTCGTCGGCCACGTCGACGACGTCGAGCGCGACCGGCGCCGGCGGCGCGATGCGTTGAACCCCGAGGCCGTCGACGGCGGGAAACGTCGTGCGCAGGATCTCGTGACGCCGGCTGATCTCGGACACGGCAGCCCGCAGGCGCGCGATGTCCAGTTCGCCGTCGAAGCGCAGCGCGCTCGAGATGTTGTAGGTGGCCGACGGGCCTTCCAGTTGCGCGAGGAACCACAGGCGCTGCTGCGGAAAGGACAGCGGCAGGTCGTTCGCGCGCGAGCGGGGCAGGATGGTGCCGGCCGTCGAACCGGCGCGGGGCGACGACGCTTCGATCAGGTCGGACACCGCGCTGATGGTCTGGAGTTCGAAGATCGCGTCGATGCCGATCTCGACGGAGAAGCTGCTCCAGATCCGCGAGACCAGCTGCATGGCCTGCAGTGAATCGCCGCCGTAGTCGAAGAAGCGGCCGGTGAGATCGACGGCGGGATTGTCGAGCACATCGCGCCAGAGGCGCACCAGCTCGAGCTGAATCGGCGTGGCGTCGAGGCTGGCGGCGTCGGGCGCGGCGGCAGGTTCCAGGGCGAGGAGCGCCGGGCGGTCCAGCTTGCCGTTGGCGTTGAGCGGGAATTCGGCGATCGGGACGATGTCGGACGGCACCATGTAGTCCGGCAGCTTCCCGGCCAGATAGGCCCGCAGGTCCGGCACGCTCAGGCTCGCGGCGCCCTTGACATAGGCCGCCAGCTTGCGCACCCCGTGGGCGGATTCGCGCAGCATGACCGCCACGCCGACGACATCCTCGTGCGCGGCGATCGCGGCCTCGATCTCGCCGAGTTCGACCCGGTGCCCGCGGATCTTGACCTGGTGGTCGACGCGACCATAGCACTGGATTCGTCCGTCGGGCAGCCACCGGCCGATGTCGCCGGTGCGATAGATGCGCGCTTCGCCGGGGAACGGATGCTCGACGAATTTCGCGGCGGTGACGTCGGGCCGCTGGTGGTAGCCGCGCGCGAGGCCGTCGCCGGCGAGGCAGATTTCCCCCGGCACGCCGAGCGGGACCGGCCGCAGGGCCTCGTCGAGCATGTACACCCGGGTGTTGGCGATGGGCCGGCCGATCAGCACCGTCGACGGCGCGTCCTCGACGCGCTCGACGATGCAGCCGACCGTCGCCTCGGTGGGGCCGTACTCGTTGTAGATTTCGAGCGCGGGATCGATCTTGCGCAGTGTCGCGATGTGCTGGGGCGTCAGTTCCTCGCCGCCGACGATCACCTTGCGCACGCCGGAGCGTGCCAGGTTCATGTATTCCAGCAGGTGAATGTGGGTGGGCGTGAGCTTGAGGGTGTCGACGCCGCTGCCGGGCTGGAACATCCGGGCCAGGATGGTGTCGATGCTTTCCGACTGCGGATAGATGCGCAGCGTCTTGCCGCGCACCAGCGGGCAGAAGATGTTGGTCAGCGTGAAATCGAAGCAGAGCGAGCTGTACAGGCCGAAGCTGCCGGTCGTGCTTTCCGGAAAGTAGTACGCGGCGGCCCACGCAATGTAGTGGGCCAGGTTGCGGTGTTCGAGCTGGCAGCCTTTCGGTTTCCCGGTCGAGCCGGACGTATAGAGCACGTAGGCCAGGTGCGCCGGCTCGGCACGGCACGGCGGATTGTCCGGCAGCGGCGTCCAGCCGGGGAGTTCCTGATCCAGCAGCAGCGTCACACCGGAGAATTCATACCACTGCGCCAGTTGACTCGATTGGGTCACGAGCAGCGACAGGCCGGTGTCGCCGAGGATGTGATTGATGCGTTCGGCCGGATACGCCGGGTCCAGCGGAACGAACGCGGCCCCCGCCTTCAATATGCCGAGAATCGCGACGATCATCCATTCGGAACGGTCGAGCATGATGCCGACCAGCGATTCCGGCCCGACGCCGTGGTGTTCGCGCAATTGATGCGCCAGGCTGTTGGCCCGGGCGTTCAGGTCGGCGTAGGTCATCAGCGAACTGTCGGTGACCAGGGCCGGCGCCGCCGGCGTGCGGGCGACCTGCGCTTCGAACAGGTGAACGACCGTCGGGTGGCTGGGTCCGGCCGTCGAGGTTTCGTTGAAGGCGGCCAGCAGCGGGCGCGCTTCCGGCGGGTTCGAATCGATGTCGCCGACGGGCTGGTCGAGGTGTTCGAATGCCTCCAGCACCGCGCGCAGGCTGCCGGCGAAACCGTCGATGATGAACGGCTCGATGGCCCCGGCATGACGGAGCTCGATTTCGCCGCGACCGAGCCGCAGATGCAACTGCAGGTCGTCGTCCCGACCGGTCAGCGCGTGGTGCACCCGATCGTCCGCCAGCGCGACTTTCGTGAGCTGCGCGAGCTCCCAGTCCTTTTCGTTGCGCACGAGCGTGTCGAGCGGGAATTGAGGCTCCGCGTAGCTGTGTTCCACGATCCCGGCCACGCGCGACAGGTAGTCGTCGACGCGCTCCTCCGGACGGACCTCGATGATCAGCGGAACGCTGGCGGCCCGGGCCGGCGGATGCCCGGCAAGCGCCGGCGTGCCCAGCACCGTGACCGGGATCCGGAAGTACTTCCAGAGCAGGAGCGCAATACCCGCGGCCGCGACGGTGAATTCGGCCAGTTCGCCGTCGCCGATGCGCCGCAACAGGTCGAGCGACGCGGGCGTGAGCGGCACCGTGCGGGACAGCAGGCGATCCGGCTGCGGACTCGGCGCGTGCGCCGCGATCCGGTAGACGCCGGCGACCAGGGACAGGCTTTCGCGCCAGAAACGCGCGGTGTGCGCATAGCGATGGTCGGTGACCAGCACGTTATTGTCTTGCACAGGAAACTCCTTGAGACGTTTTGTTCACCTGAAACAACCCGACGCAGCGCGCAGGGCGCCCGCCGCTCGACCCTCGGCTGGCCCGCATCACGTCTTCTCCTCGAGCACGTCGTCGGCCGTGACTTCGGGCGCGCGCTTCAGGCGCAGGCCGACCCGGACCCGCGGGCTGGCGGCGGGCGCATCGCCGGAGAGCGGGATGCGATCGACCGGCGTGGCCGGATCGCGGCGGAAGACGTCGTGGATCGCGAGCAGTCGGTCGCGCATCGCGGCGATGGTCGACGGGCGGAACAGGTGGGTGTTGTAGATGAACTGGATGAGGTGCCTGCCTTCGCTTTCCACGATCTGGAAGGACAGGTCGAACTTGGCCGTCGTGTCCGTCTGCGAGATGTCCGTGATGCGAAGGCCGGGCTGCGGCGCCGGCATCGAAATGTGGTTCACCTGGATGTCGAAGATCGGGAAATGGCCCGCCGGGGTGCGGATCTTCAGGTCGTCCAGCAGCACATCGAACGGATAGGACGCGTGCTCCAGCGCTTCCGTGGAGGCCTTCGCCACACCGTCGATCACCGCTGCGACGGTCGCGGATTTCGGCACCGGGACGCGCAGCACGACGGTATTGAGGTACACCCCGATCTGCGATTCGAGCTGTTCGCTGTCGCGCCCGGCCGATACGCTGCCGATGACGATGTCTTCACGCCCCGTGTAGCGGTGCATCAGCACGCAGAACGACGCCAGGAGCACCGCATGGAGCGACGTATGGTGCGCGCGGGCCAGCGCCGCGAGTCCCGCCGTCTGCGGCTCCGACAGTTCGACTTCGAGCGTCTGCCCGGCATGACCGGGCCGCTCGGGACGCGGGAAGTCCGATGCCAGCTGCAGGCGGGGCAGCGGCGGCGCCAGTTGCTCGAGCCAGTACGCGCGATGCGCGGCGGCGCGCGAGCCCTCGAGGCTCGCGTTGTGCCACGCGGCGTAGTCGCGGTACTGGATCGACAGCGGCGGCAGGTCGCGTCCCGCATACAGCGCATGCAGGTCGTCGGTCAGCACGCGGATCGACCATGCATCCGAGATCACGTGGTGCATGTTCAGCAGCAGCAGATGCTTCGCCGGCGAAAGCCGGACCAGCTTGACGCGAAAGAGCGGTCCCGACGCGAGATCGAACGGCTGCTCGCTTTCCGCGCGAATCAGCGCATCGATGGCTTGCGGCCCGGCGTCGCTCGCGAGCTCCATCTGCTCGACCTGGAAACCGGAGGCTTCGCGGGTGAGGATGCGTTGCCGCAGGTCGCCTTCGATCATCGCAAACACGGTGCGCAGGCTCTCGTGGCGATCGACCAGCGTGTCGAACGCACGGACGAGGCGCGCCATGTCGAAGGCGCCGTCCAGTTGCAGCGCGCCCGCCATGTTGTACGTGGACGGATCCGTGCCGCGGCTGGCGAGCCAGATCCGCTTCTGTGCGCGAGACACCGCGTAGGACGGCTGCACGGCAAGCGCCGGGATGATGGCGTCGCCGCTCGAGCCGTCGGCGGGCATGGCCGCCAGCTTCTGCGCGAGCGCGCGCGGCGTCGGCGCATGGAAGATGTCGGCGATCGCGACGTCCAGTTTCAGTTCGCGCCGGATCCGGCTGACCATCTGGATCGCCTTGAGGCTTTGGCCGCCGTGCTCGAAGAAGTCGTCGTCGATGCCGTTCGGCCGGCGGCCGAGCACCTCGGCGAAGAGGCGCAGCAGCGCCGCTTCGACAGGCGTCTGCGGTTCGGCCCGCACGCCGTCGGGCACGGATGCGGCATCCGGCAGCGGCAGCGCGGCGCGGTTGATCTTGCCGTTCGGCATGACGGGCAGCGCCGGCAGCAGCATCACGGTGTCGGGCACCATATGCGCCGGCAGCTTTTCGCGCAGTGCGTCGCGCAGGCGTTGGGGCGTCCAGCCGGTTCCCGATGCGTAGGCGCACAGGGTCTTGTCCGAGTCCGGCGTCTCGCGGGCGACCACGACGGCGTGGGAGATGCCGTCGAGCCCGGTCAGCGCGGCTTCGATTTCCCCGAGCTCGATGCGATAGCCACGGATCTTGACCTGGAAGTCGCGGCGGCCGAAGAAGTGGAGATTGCCGTCCGCGTCGAAGCAGCCGATATCGCCGGTGCGATACAGGCGCGCGCCCGGTTCCGGACTGAACGGATCGTCGCGGAACACCGCCCGCGTGCGGGCTTCGTCGAACAGGTAGCCGCGCCCGACGCCGACGCCTCCGATGCAGATCTCGCCCTTGACGCCGGCCGGGCACGGATTCATGTCGGCGTCCACGACGTAGAGGCGCAGGTTCTCGATCGGCCGGCCGATCGGAATCGCCGGCAGGTCCGGCGCGCTCGTCATGCTGTAATGCGCGACGGAGTCCGACGCTTCGGTCGGCCCGTAGGCGTTGATGAGCCGGACCGCCGGATTCAGGCGGAACCAGGCTTGCGCGGATGCGGGCTGCAGCGTTTCGCCGATCGTCAGCAGCGTGTCGAGGTGCGGGAAGGCCGGCGCCGCGTGCCGTTCCAGTTCGCCGAGAAAGGTCGCCAGATAGGACGGCACGAATTGCATCGCCGTGATGCGGTCGCGGTGCAGGCTGTCGATCAGGCACGCGGGCTCGAGGATCACGGCATCGGGATAGATCACCGTCGTGCCGCCCGACGCCAGCGCCGCGAAGCACTGCCAGACCGAAATATCGGAGCAGTGCGAAGCGGTCTGGGCGACCGCGCTCTGCGCGCCGAGCCCGACCCGGCGCGCCATCGCGAGCACGTGATTGAGCATGCCGCGATGTTCGACCATCGCGCCCTTCGGCTGGCCGGTCGAACCGGACGTGAAGATCACGTAGGCGAGGTCCGCGGGCCGGCAACGCGGCGCGGGCGCGTCGGCATCGCGAGGGTCGGGCAGGCGGGCCGGATCGACGAGCGGGATCGACGCCAGCGCCGGCGGCGGCACGCAGTCCGTCGTGACGATGACGGCCGGCCGCGCCAGCGTCAGGAGGGTCTCGACCCGCTGGGCCGGATAGGCGGGATCGACCGGAACATACGCCGCGCCGCACGTCCAGATGGCCAGGATCGTTTCCAGCATCAGCGGCGAGCGCGGCATCCAGACGGCGATCCGGTCGTCCGGCTGGATCGGCGCCGATTGCAGAAGATGCGCCGCGATCCGGTTGGCGCCTTCGACGAGGTCCCGATAGGTGCGGACTTCCGTGCCGCAGCGGACCGCGATGCGTTCCGGATGCGCGGCGGCGACGGCCTCGATCAGTTCGGGCAGCGTCCGGTCGGACGGAATCGGCGCGAAGGTATCGTTCCAGCCCAGCAGGATGGCGTCCCGCTCGGCGGCGGCGAGAAGCGCAACGCTGCGGTTCGGGCGATCTTCCGCGCCGGCCAGGCCGACGAGCAGGGTCTCGACGTGGCGCAGCAGGCGGTCGATCGTTTCGCGATCGAACCGGCCGTCGTCGTACAGCACTTGCAGCGACAGGCGCTTGCCCGGCGTCACGACCAGCGTCAGCGGGTAATTGTTCGGATCGGACACCTCGAATGCGCCGATCCGCAGGCCGTGCAGCGCATCGGCCAGCGCTTCCTCGACCGGGTAGTTCTGGAAGATGAGCAGGCTTTCGAAGAGCGGCACGCCGGGCGGCAGGCCGGCGAATTTCTGGATGTCGGCCAGCGGATAGTGCGCATATTCCTCCTGCTGCGCGAGATCCATCTGCAACTGCGCCAGCCACGCGGACGTCGGGCGCGCGTCGATGCGGACCCGCACCGGCAGCGTGTTGATGAACAGCCCGACCATCTCGTCCGACGCCGGCAGCGATGCCGGCCGGCCGGACACGATCGTGCCGAACACGACGTCCGCTTCGCCGCTGTAGCGGCTCAGCAACTGCGCCCACGCGCCCTGCGCGAGCGTGTTGAGGGTGAGGCGGCTGGCTTGCGCGAAGGCGACGAGCCGTTGCGTGTCGCTTTCTGAGAGCAGCAGCGGCGCTTCCACATAGGCGCCCGGCGCGGCGGTGCCGTCGAGTTCGGGGCGCCCCAGCACGAGCGGCGTCGTCGCCGGAAAATCGGCCAGCTTCGTCTTCCAGAAGCGTTCCGCCGCGGTGGCGTCCTGGCGCGCCAGCCAGCGCACGTAATCGGCGAATGCGGGTGGCGCATCCCGCTCCGGAGCGCCTTCGGCCGGCAGCGCCTGATAGGCGGCGGCCACTTCGCTCAGGAGCCGGGCGGAACTCCACCCGTCGAGCAGGATGTGGTGATGGCTCCAGTGGAAACGCCATGCGTGATCGCCCACGCGGAACAGCGCGAGCCGCATCAGCGGCGCCCGGGCAAAGTCGAAGCCGCGCGCCCGGTCCTGCGCCACGTAGGCTTCCCAACGCTGGCCGGCCTCCACGGCGGACGCCGCGCGCAGATCCTCGTCGTGCCACGGCAAGTCGATACGGCGATGCACGACCTGCACGGGGCTTTCGAGGTCTTCCCAGTGAAACGACGTTCGCAGGATGTCGTGCCGGTGCGCCACGGTATCCCACGCGCGGCGGAACCGTTCGATGTCGAGCGCCCCGTCGATACGGAAATTCAGGCTGCTGAAGTAGGCATCCGATGCGGGTTCGTACAGGCTGTGGAACAGCATGCCCTGCTGGGTCGGCGTCAGCGGGTAGACGTCGGCGATCTCGTCCGGCATCACCGAGGCCGGCGCCTGCGGCTCGCCGGTCGCGGGCCGGGTCGATGCGGACTGGGCGGCGTGGTCGGCAACCAGGGTTTCGAGCGCCGCGATGTAGGCTTGCGCGACGCGCAGGATGGTGTCCGCGTCGTGGCAGGCCCGGCTGAACTCCCACGCAACGTGCAGGCGGTTGCCGGTCACATAGGCGTTGATGTCGAGCAGGTGCTCGCGCCGCTGGTTCGCATGGCGACCGTCCCCGCCCGGCTCCGCGGCCTGTTTCCAGTCGCGTGCGGCGGTGAACAGCTGGTCGGTCTGACCCAGGTAGTTGAACTGCAGTTGCGGCTGCGGAAGCGGGCCGTCGAGCCGGTCTTGCAGCAGGCCGCAGGTGATGCCCGCGTTCGGCACCGCGCGCAGTCGCGTCTTGACCGACGCAACCAGGCCGGCCGGATCGTGCGAACCGGCCTCGACCGTCAGCACGACCGGGAAGACGGATGTAAACCAGCCCACCGTGCGCGAGATGTCGAGGTCCTCGATCAGTTCCTCGCGCCCGTGTGCTTCGAGATCCAGCAGGACGTCGGCGCATCCGCTCCAGTCGCTGACGGCACGCGCGAGCGCGGCAAGCAGCACGTCGTTGATCTGCGCGTCGTAGGCGCGGGGCGCGGCGCCCAGCAAGGCCGTCGTGGCCGCTTCACCCAGTTCGACCACGATCGTTTCGGCGGACGACACGGTATTGGCGTCGGCAGGCGCATCGCGATCGAGCGGCAGGCCGGGCAGCGCGGAACGCGCCAGGGCCTGCCAATGGGCGATGTCGGCGTCGGCGGCGCCGGAGCCGGCCCAGTTCGAGATCGCCCGGGTCCATGCGGTCCAGGTCGCACTGCCGCCCGCGAATTCGGGCGCCTTGCCGTTGCGCAGGCGGGTATAGGCGTCGTACACGGTTTCGAGCAGCGCGCCCCACGACACGCCGTCGACGACCAGATGATGGGCGACCAGCAGCAGACGGAGCGAACGGCCTTCGTCGAGGCGGAACAGGTCCGCGCGCACGACGGGGCCGCCCGCGAGATTCAGGCTCGCATGCGACTGCGCGACGTGCTGCGCGAGCTGATCGCGTGCAATGTCGAACACGCCGACGGGAACCTCCGGATCGTCGACGACTGCCTGGGCCCACCCGGACGCGTCCGGGCGAAAGCGCAGCCGCAGCGCGTCGTGCCATTTGACCGCGTGCCGGAGCGCCTGGCGCAGCAACACCGGATCGACATCCGCCGGCACGTCGAGCAGGACCGCCTGGTTGTACTGATCCGGGTCGTCCTTGCGTTGCGCGAAGAAGCGCTTCTGAATAGGCGTCAGCGGCAGCGGGCCGGACGACGCGACGAACTCCGCCGCGCCGACCGTGCCGCGGCTGGCCACGGCGGCGAGCTCGGCGACCGTCGGATGCTGGAAGATCAGCCGGGTGGTGATCTTCAGGCCCGCCTTGGCGGCCAGCGACACGATGCGCATGCTGAGAATCGAATCGCCGCCGAGCGCGAAGATGTTGTCGTGGATGCCGGGCGCCGGAATGCCCAGCGCTTCTCCCCAGATGCGGCACAGCAGCGTCTCGGTGGGCGTGCGCGGCAGTGTCGGCGCGTGTGCCGCGGCAGACAGCCGCGCGCGGTCCAGCGGGGGCAGCGCCTTGCGGTCGATCTTGCCGTTGCCGCTCAGGGGCAGCGCGTCGAGTACGACGTAGATGCCGGGCACCATGTAGTCCGGCAGCGTGGCGGACAACGCGGCGGCAATCCGGGCGTCGCTCAGCGACGCGCCGTCGCGGAACGCGACATACGCGCACAGCGCGGCACGCCCGGCTTCGTCGCGATAGTCGAGCGCGGCCGCCTGGCGGATTTCCGGAATGGCGGCCAGCGCGTTGTCGATCTCCCCGAGCTCGATGCGGTAGCCGCGGATCTTCAGTTGATGATCCTTGCGGCCATGGAGCACGATCGTTCCATCGGGCAGATAGCAGCCGATGTCGCTGGTGCGGTACAGGCGGACACCGCGGTCCGGATGGAACGGATCCTCGACGAAAGCCTCCCGCGTGGCGGCTTCGTTGTTCAGATAGCCGCGGCCGACGGCGACGCCGGACACGCAGAGTTCGCCGGGAATCCCGATCGGGCACAGGTTCATCTGCGGGTCGACGACGTAGAGGCGCACGTTGCGGATCGGCTTGCCGACCGGTACGTAAGGCGTGGCCGGCGCGCACGTCATGTGGTGCTGCGCGACGTCGTCGGACGCTTCCGCCGGGCCGTAGGCGTTCACCAGCGCGATGTCCGGGAACACGTCGAACCACTGTTTCACCAGGGCCGGGCTGACCATCTCGCCGGTCACGAGCAGGTGCCGCAGGTGCCGCATCCGCGCCGGCCGTTCCGACGCGTGGTCGAGCACGGCGGACAGATAGGACGGCACCAGTTCGAGGATGCTGATCCGGGTGGCTTCCAGGTACGCGACGAAACGCGCAGGATCGCGAATGCATTCGTCGTCGACGATCACGGTCTTGCCGCCGACGAGCGGCGCCGTGAAAAATTGCCAGACCGAAATATCGAAGCAATGCGGCGCGGTTTGCGCGATCACCGACGACGCCGAGATCGAAAACTCGTCGATCTCGGCGAGCATGTGATTCAGCATGCCGGCGTGCTCGACCATCGCCCCTTTGGGCTTGCCGGTGGAACCGGACGTGTAGATCACGTAGGCGAGGCTGTCGGGCGACACGGGGCGGCCGGGATTGGTGTCGTCGACGATGTCGGTGGCGGCGTCGAGCGACACGACCGGCGCGAGCGCGGCCAGCTCGGGCGGCAGGAGGCCGTCGCAGGTAATGACGAGCGCGGCGCCGGAATCCTCGAGAATGGTGCGGATGCGGGCCACCGGAAAGTCGGGGTCGATCGGAATATAAGCGGCGCCGCACTTCCAGACGGCGAGGATCGCCTCCATCAGGCGCGCCGACCGGTGCATGCAGATCGCGACCAGCGTGTCCGGCCCCAGCTCGGCGGCGGCCAGCAGGCGGTGCGCGGTGCGGTTGGCGCGCGCGTTCAGTTCGCCCGCGCTCAGCACGCTATCCCGGTACTCGACCGCCGGCCGCTCGGGGTGGTCCGCGGCGGCTTGCTCCAGGCGATGCACCACGGTGCGCGCGGCGTCGAACGGCACGGCGGTGTCGTTGAAGGTCTCGAGCAACTGCCGGCGTTCGGCCTCGGGCAGTATCGGCACGCGGCCGAGCAGCCGGTTCGGATCGGCCGCGAACGCGTCGAGCGTCGCGGCCACGTGGCCCAGCATCCGCTGCATGGTGTCTTCGTCGAAGCGCCGCGGGTCGAACGACAGTTCCATCTTCCAGTCGTCGCGCGCCGTCACGACGAATTCGAGCGGAATGTCGGCGCGGTTGTAGAGCGCCACCTCGTCGACCGCCAGCCCGTGCGCGCCATGCGTCAGCGACGCGTCGAGCGGGTAATTCATGAACGTGATGTTGCTCTCGAACAGCGGCGTCGTCGGCGGCACTTCGCTGCAGCGCTGAATGTCGGGCAACGGGGTGTGCTCGAACGGCGCGCGGGCGGCCACGCGCGCCTGGATCATCTTCAGCCACGGCACCAGCGGCTGCCTTGGGTCGACCCGCACCCGCACCGGCACCGTATTGATGAACAGGCCGAGCATGGTTTCGATCCCCGGCAGGTTGGCGCCCCGCCCGGACACGACGGCGCCGAACACCACGTCGGTCTCCCCGCTGTAACGCGACAGCACGAGCGCCCAGGCCGCTTGTGCGAGGGTATTGAGGGTGACGTGATGGCGGGCCGCGAATTGCCGCAGGCGCGCGCTCAGGTCGGCCGACAGGTCGGCCTGCACTTGCGCGAGGCCCTGGCCGAAGCGCTCGCTCGCTTCGGCGCGCGCAGCCGTGGGCAGCGGGGTCGGCGAATGGAAACCTTCGAGATAGCGCGTCCAGTATTGCTGCGCGGCGTGCGGTTCGCGCTGCTGCAGCCACTGGATGTAGTCGCGATAGGGGCGCACCGGAGGAAGCGCCGGCGGCACGCCGCGCACGAGCGCGCCATAGGCCTGGAAGATCTCCTCGATGACGAGCGACAGGCACCAGCCGTCGGCCAGGATGTGATGGTGGCTCCAGCTGAACAGGTGAGCGTCGGCGGCGACGCGCACCAGGCGGCAGCGCACGAGCGGCGCGCGATCGAGCGCGAAGCCCTCGGCCAGGTCGTTTTCGAGATGCGCGCGCCACCGCGTGCGCTGTTCGTGCTCCGGCAGGTCGAGCCAGTCGTCTTCCACCCACGGCAGCGTGGTGTGCGCATGCACGACCTGCATGGGCTTGTCGAATTCCTCCCAATGGAACGACGTGCGCATCACCGGATGCCGATCGATGAGCTGCTGCCATGCGGCATGAAACAGCACGGGATCGAGGCTGCCGGTGATCCGGCAACTGAGCTGGTTGAAGCTGCTTCTCGTGCCGGGGTCGTGCACGGCATGAAAGAGCATCCCCTCCTGCATCGGGGAGAGCTCGTAGATATCGGCAATGGTGGGGGATGTCACGATTTGATCCTTGAGACAAGGGCGTCCAACGTTTCCTGGCTGATGCGCGCGGCCGGAAAGTCCGACGGGCTCAGCCCGCGCGGGCCGTCGCCGCTGGCCGCGACGATCGACAGCAGGCGGCTGCGGTAGCACTGCGTCAACTGCTCGATGACGCCGGGTGCGCAGGCCTCGCGGTTGAAGTGCCAGGTCAGGCGCAGACGGCCGTCGAACACCATCCCGTCGATCTCGAACAGATGGCCGCGGCGCGCGCGCGGGCTGTGCTCGGGGCTCTGGAAGTCGAGCACCGGCTTCCAGCCCGTGTCGTCGGCCAGCACGCGATCGACCTGGCCGAGATAGTTGAAGCGCACCGGCGCCGGCGCCTGCCGTTCCAGCGCCGCCGCGATGCCGGCGTCGCGGCCGAGGTAGCGGGCGATGCCGTAGCCGAGCCCGCGCATCGGCACCGCGCGCAGTTGCTCCTTGACGTGGCGCAGCGCCTCGACCGCCACGGTGGCGTCGCCGGCGTTCAGGAACACCGGATAGTGGGTGGTGAACCAGCCGATCGTGCGCGACGTATCGACACCGTCGAAGATGTCCTCGCGGCCGTGGCCTTCGAGATCGACGACCAGCGACGCGTTGCCGGTCCAGTCGCCGAACGCGAGCAGCAGGGCCGTCAGCAGGACTTCATTGATCTGGGTGTTGAACGCGCGCGGCACGTCCTGCAACAGCGCGAGCGTCTGCTGCGCGTCGAACTCGATGACCGTCGAGCCGCCTTCGGCGACGGTGCCGACCGGCATGTCGTCGAAGCCCGTCGGCTCGCCGGCGTTCCCCTCGAGCCAGTAGTCCAGCTCCAGTCCGTCGAGCGCGGTCGCGCCGAGTTCGGACAGACGCGTCGACCAGTCGCGCCAGGCCGTCGTCCTGGCCGGGAGCTGCACCGCCTGGCCCGCTTCGAGCTGGCGGCACGCGGCGTACAGGTCTTCGAACAGGATGCGCCACGAGACGCCGTCGATCACCAGGTGGTGCGCTACCACGAGCAGGCGCTGCGGCGCGTCGGGACCGAACTGGAACAGATGGGCGCGCAACAGCGGCGCTGCGGATAACGTGAAGCCTTCCTGCAGGCGGGTGGCGGTCGCGAGCATTTCGGCCTGCCGAGCGGCGGGCGCCGCGCCCGCCAGCGACGTGACGCCGAGCGGAATCGCCAGCGGCGGCGCCGCATGCGATTGCTGCCACGCGCCGGCGACGCGCTCGAAACTCAGCCGCAGCGCGTCGTGATGCGTCGCGACGGCCGCCAGTGCGCGCTCGATCACGTCCGGCCGCAGCGACGCGGGCACCTCGATCATCGTCGACTGGTTGTAGTGGTGCGGATCCGCCACATCCTGCGCGAAGAACCAGTGCTGGATCGGCGTCAGCGGGGCGGGGCCGACCACCGGCTCCTGCGCAATCCGGATCGACGGCGCCTCCACTGCTACCTGGGCGAGCGCGGCGATGGTCGGATGCGCGAAAAACTGGTCGGCGGTGAACTTGAGGCCGACTTGCTGCGCCAGCGACATCACCTGGATGATCAGGATCGAGTCGCCGCCCAGTTCGAAGAAGTTGTCGTGCACGCCGATCGGCTCGCGGCCCAGCACCTCGGACCAGATCTTGCCCAGGCGCGCTTCGACGTCATTGGTCGGCGCGACGTACGCGGTTTCGCTCGGCACCGGCGCCAGTTCGAGCGCGGCGAGCGCCTTGCGGTCGGGCTTGCCGTTCGGCGTCAGCGGCAGGCGTTCGAGCGTCACGATCGACGCCGGCACCATGAACTCGGGCAGCCGTTCCTTCAGGTGTTCCCGCAGGCTCGCGACACTGGCCGTCGCCGTCGCGACGCAGGCCACCAGCTGCTTGTGCTGCGGCGCGTCCTCCCGCACGAACACGATCGCGTCGGCAACGTCGGCGTGCTGCCTGAGCGCCGCTTCGATTTCGCCCGTTTCGATCCGGTAGCCGCGAATCTTCACTTGCGAGTCGCGGCGCCCGGTGACTTCCAGGTTGCCGTCCGGCAGCCAGACGCCGAGGTCGCCGGTGCGATAGAGGCGCTCGCCTGCCTCGAACGGATGGTCGACGAACGCGTCGGCGGTCAGGTCGTCCCGGCCGACATAGCCGCGCGCCAGTGCGATGCCGGACACGCAGATCTCGCCCGTGCAGCCCTCGGGGGCCAGCGCTCCGTGTTCGTCGAGCAGGTACAGGTGCGTATTGCGGATCGGGCGGCCTACCGGCAGACGGGCGCCATACGCGATAGCCGGGTCGACCACGTAGTCCGCGATGCACACGGTCGCCTCGGTCGGGCCGTACGAGTTGTGGCACGTACGGGTCCGGGCCAGCTCGTGCAGATCCGCCACGCGGGCGTTGTCGCCCGCGCTGATGACGCGCTTCACGGCGCCGAGCGCGTTCCAGTCGAGCGCGGCGAGATAGGCGGGCGTCGCGTTGACGGTGGTGACGCCCTGCTGCGCGATATAGTCGACGAAACGCGGCACGTCCCGGATCACGGCGGGCTTCGCCAGCACCAGGCGCGCACCCGCGAGCAGCGTGACGAAAATCTCCATGATCGAGCCGTCGAAGCCCGGGGAGTAGAACTGGACGAAGCGATCGGCGGCGTCGAAACCGAAGGCGTCCACATGGTACTGCGCCATGTTCAGGAGCCCTGCGTGTTCGAGCACGACGCCCTTGGGTACGCCGGTGGAGCCGGACGTGTAGATGATGTACGCCGCGTCGTCCGGCCGGGCCTCGACCTGCGCCGACGCCGTTGCGGGTTCCAGCGTGTCGAGCTGAAAGTCGAGCGCGAACATCGGGATCGCCCAGAAATCGGCGAGCAACGGCAGGTGTTCCGAGTGCGTCAGGAGCGCCTTGACTTTCGCGTCCTCGATCATGAAGCGCAGCCGCTCCCGCGGAAACTCCGGGTCGAGCGGCAGATACACCGCGCCCGCCTTGAGGGCGCCGAGCATGCCGACGATCCAGCGCTCGGAACGGTCGGCCACCACGCCCACCACGTCGCCGCGTTCGATCGCGTATTCCGCACGCAGGAAGCTCGCCAGCCGGGACGCCTGGTCGTCCAGTTCGGCATAGGTCAGCGATGCGTCGGCGGTCACCACGGCGATGCTGTCCGGCGCGGCCGCGACCCGTTGCGCGAACCGTTCCAGGAAGGTGCCCTCTGCCGCGACGGGCGTCGCATGCGAGCGCAGGCGCGCGCGCGCTTCGTCATCGAGCAGCGAGACGGTGTCGAGCGGAGCGTCCAGCGTGCCGAAGCCGGCCACGACGTTGCGCAGGTGCCGTGCGACATGCTGGAGATAATGCAGCGTGAACACCGTCGGCCGGCCCGTCAGCACGATTTCGTAGCGCTCGCGATGCCGGATCTCGATCGACAGGTCGTAGCCGTCCGCTGCCCAGGCTTCGTGCAGACCGTCGAAGCGCACGCCGACGTTGGTCGTGTGCCGTTCGCCATGCAGCTTGTGCGCGAGGGCGGCAATCGGAAAATCCTGATACGAATAGCTCCGCTGCACCCTGTCGCGCACCTGGTTCAGATAGGCGCGAACCGTGGGGCCGGGCTCGCTGGCGTCGAGCAGCGGGACGGGGTCGGCGGGGCCGCTCGCGGGTTCGACGAGCAGCCGCGGCGACGCCACGAACAGGCCGGCCGCGCCGTTGTAGCGCCCCAGCACGCGGAACAGCGCCGCCAGCAGCACGACGAACGCGCCCAGTTCGTTGCCGGCGGCGAGCTTCTCCAGCACCGGCGCCGCGTCGCCGTCGAGTGCGAACGTCAGTGCCGGCGCGGGGCCGAGCGGCAGCGCATAGGCTTGCCACGCCTGCTGAAGACGGAAGTCTTCGTCGATGCGGCCGAGCGCGTCGCTCCAGAACGCCACGTGCTCCTGGTATCGCCCGCTGGTCGAGAGCGTGTTGAGATTCAGTTCTGACAAAGCACGATCTCCCTCGTCGCGTACAGGATTTCGGAAGCGATGCCCTTGGCCTGGCAGTGCGCGACGAACTGGGTGGACTGGATGTGGCTCGGCGAGTTTTCGTCGAAGGTGTTGTCGAGGAGGTGGTTCAGCCACGGCTCCTGACCCATCGCATAGACATACGCCGCGTTGAACGCGAAGTCGTCCACCAGTGCGGCGGCCTCGCCGAACTGGCAGCCCCGCGCCCGCCGCGACTGGTCGATGTCGCGCGGCAGCGCGTCGGGAAACAGCGGGCCGTAGACCCACGACGGCGGCGCGCCCTCGGTTTCCATCCCGACGAACAGCGTGTCCGGCTTGCCGGCGAGGCGGAAGACATGCTCGTAGAGGCGCGGGTCCAGGTTGCACGAATCGGCGATGCACAGCACCGAACGCGAGCCGAAGCGGATCATGAAGCTCTGCTTGCTCTGGATCGCCAGGTCGTTGTGTTCGCCCAGGAACGGAATGGCGGTGATGGCGCCGTTCGGCAACCTGATTTCCTGGGCGTCCCGCACTTCCAGCACATCGTCGAAGCCGAGCTTGCGCAACGCCAGTTCCATCGACGGATCTTGCGGAAAACCGTCCAGATTCCTGCCGACCACCACGGTCTTGACCTTGTGGCGAAGCTGCAGCAGCGTTTCGAGGACGATGTGATCGTGATGGCTGTGCGTGATCAGCACGTAGTCGATCTGGTCCGGCAGGTCCGCGAACGTATAGCGCGGCAGCGCGGTGTCGTAGCCGTAGCTGATCACCGGATCGATCAGGATGCTCACGCCCCGGCTCTGGACCAGCAGGCACGCATGGCCGTAATAGCGGATGCGGATGTCGTCGCCGTCGAACGAACGATCCGGTTTCGGCGGCGGCGCCTCCTCGACGAAGAACGAGCGGAACAGCGGCTCGTCCTTCTCCTCCACGCGCATCAGGTCGACGATCTTCGCGTAGCTGCCGGGCGTGTCGCGCATGCGGAACAGCGTGTCGAGCGCGCGGTCGTCGAAGGCCATGTTGCTGAACCACGTGCGCTCGTCGCTGAGCCGGGGCGTGCTGAGGATGAATGGCCGGGGCGTGTTCTCTTCGATCGCCGACAGCGCGATGCTCTGCGCATCGCGCGCATAGAGCGGGCTCGCGTACAGCAGGCTTTCGAACACCCGGAAGGACGGGTTGTGGCTCAGGTCGTAGTAGATCTCGACATAGCCCTTCAACACGTCCGGAATCTCGGGGTAGAGCGGGTCCGACGCCATCCCCCTGGCCCGTTCCAGCAGCAGCGTGGAGAACGCCTTGTAAGCCTTCGCCAGTTCCAGTTGCAGGGTCGCGCGCCGGGTGGTCTGCTCGATCAGCGCGCGGATTTCGTCGACGCGCTTGCCGCCCAGGTCGAGGAACGGCCCGCCGCGCATCGCGGGATCCTTGCAGGCCGCCGCATGCATCATCGGCGATGCGGCATAGGACTTCAGCAGCGGCAGGAACCGCTCGGCCACGTTGAGGGCGGCGGTCAACGGCGGAAGCGTGTGGAACCACGCGTACCAGCTGTTGATCAGCGGTTCGAACTGGATGTTTTGTCGCAGGTAGACCTGCGTGTTGGACGAAATGGTCAACGAAGGCTCCTTAGAATGCGCTGAGTTCGACGGTGGGCTGGCGGGCTTCGGCGTGCAGCGCGCGTTGTCCCAGGGTCAGGTTCCGGATGCGAACGCCCGGATTGGCAAGCACTTCCCCGATGACGGACGTCAGTTCGTCGGCGAGGCCTTGCACCAGGGCCTCGCTGAACCGCCCCGCGTGATAGACGACGCGGATCGCGAGGCCTTCGGCGCGCGGTTCGGCCAGGAACCAGAAGTCCGTCGCGGCTTCCGTGTCCGCGCCCTGCAGGTCGTGGTCCGGCAGCTCGGCGATGTGCACTTGTCCCGCGTAGCGATCGACGGGGCCTTGTCGCTGGTTCTGCAGCGTCAGGCCGATGTCGAAGAGCGGATTGCGTCCCGCCACGCGCTGGATGTGCAGCTCGTCGAGCAAGCGATCCAGCGGATACAGCGGGTGCGAGAACGCTTCGAGGGTGGTGTCCCGCACCCGGGTCAGCAGCGTGTCGAACCGGTCGTCGCCGGCGACGCGGTCGCGCAGCGCCAGCACGTTCAGGTAGGGGCCGACCTGCGACTCGAGGTCGGGCAGCTCGCGGCCCGCGACCGGCGTGCCGACGACGATGTCCTCCTGGCCGGAACGGCGGTAGAACAGCGCCTTGATGGCGGACAGCAGCGCGATGAACAAGGTCGCGCCGTGGCGCTTGCCGAGCGATTCCAGCGCCGCCGTCTCGGCGGCGGGCAGTTCGAACCGCCAGGATTGCCAGCTCGGCGCGGCCGGCTGCTCGACGTCGCCCGGCAGGGCCAGCGCGCGCAGGCCGCCGCCCAGCCGGGTCAGCCAGTAGTCCTTCATGCGCTCGCCGTCCGGCCCGGCGAGCAAGCGGTTCAGCCAGCCGGCGTAATCCTTGTACTGGATCGGGAGGGCGGGCAAAGGATTGTCGCGATGCTGGACAAACGCGTCGTAGAGCGCGGACAGGTCGTCGAGCAGCACCTCCGTGGACCAGCCGTCGCTCACGATGTGATGCATCGTGCAGAGGCAGACGTGACGGACTTCGGAGAGCCTGAGCAGCTTGACGCGGAAGAGCGGGCCGGTCGCGAGATCCATCGGCGCGAGCCGTTCGCTCGCCTGGATCGACATGACCTGGGCATCCCGGTCCTCGGCATCCTGCAGATCCACGACCTCGACCGGGAACACGGCTTCTCCGGGCGGCAGCACGTGCTGGACCGGCTGATTCCCTGCCAGCACGAAACGCGTGCGCAAGATCTCGTGACGTTCGATCAACGCGCGGAATGCCCGCACGAGCGCGTCCACGTCCAGCACGCCTTCGAACAGCAGGGACGTGGGCAGCGGCCCGCCGGCTTGCGCCGCATTGAGGCGATCCTGGACCCACAGGCGCGTCTGGGCGGGAGAGAGGGCGTAGTGCGTCTGCGCCGGCAGCGGCGTCACCGGCGCGTAATCGATCGGCTGCGTATCGGCGATGCGCTTCGCGAGGCCCGAAATGGTGGGGTGTGCGAACAGGCTGCGGATTTCCAGCTTCGCATGCAGGTCGCGACGGATGCGCGCGACGACCTTCGTCGCCAAGAGCGAATTGCCGCCCAGCTCGAAGAAATGGGCGGTCGTGCTGATCCGTGCCTTGCCCAGCACTTCCTGCCAGATCGCCGTCAACTGCGCTTCGAGCGCGTTGCCGGGCGCAACGTGGTCCAGGCCGTCGCCGGGTTCGGGCAGGCTGGCGCGATCGAGCTTGCCGTTCGGCAGATGCGCGAACGCGGTCACGACGACGAACGCGGACGGCACCATGTAATCCGGCAGCCGCTGCCGCAGGTGGCCGCGCACCGCTTCGACCAGTTCGGCTTCGGGATGCGACGCGCGCAGCCATGCGACGAGTCTCGCGCCGTCGTCCACGCCGCGCAGCGCCACGACGGCGGCTTCGACCAGCGGGTGCGAGGTCAGCGCGGCCTCGATTTCACCGGGTTCGATGCGCAGGCCGCGCAGCTTGATCTGGTGGTCGATGCGGCCGAGGAACTCGATGTTGCCGTCGGGCCGGTAGCGCGCGAGATCGCCGGTACGGTAGAGGCGTGCGTGCGGGTCGGCGGAGAACGGATCGGCGATGAACTTCTCCGCGGTCAGCTCGGGTTCGCCGTGGTAGCCGCGCCCGACCGGCGTGCCGCCGATCAGCAGCTCGCCTGCCACGCCGACGGGCGTGGGCTGCATCTGCGCGTCCACGATGTAGAGGCGCGTGTTGGCGATCGGCCGGCCGATCGGGACGATGCGGTGCGGGTCGTCGTGACGGCATTCCCACGCGGTCACGTCGACGGCGGCCTCGGTCGGGCCGTAGAGGTTGTACAGCTTGACGTCGAGGCGCTCGAGGCAACGCTGCTGCAGGTCGTAAGGCAGGGCCTCGCCGCTGCACACGACGCGGCGCAGCGATGCGCAGTGCGCGTCGAGGTCCGGATGGTCGAGGAACGCGCGCAGCATCGACGGCACGAAATGGATCGTGGTGATCCGTTCCCGTTCGACGAGTTCGACCAGGTAGTCGGTTTCGCGCTGGCCGCCGGGGCGGGCGAACACCAGGCGCGCGCCGGTGACGAGCGGCCAGAAGAATTCCCAGACCGAGACGTCGAAGCTGAACGGGGTCTTCTGTAGCACGGCATCGTCGGCGTCGAGCGCGTAGGCGTGCTGCATCCAGAGGATGCGGTTGGTGATCGCGCGATGGGTGTTGAGTGCACCCTTGGGCCGGCCGGTCGACCCGGACGTGTAGATCATGTAGGCGAGGTTGTCGCCGTTCAGCGCAGGGGCGGGGTTGGACGTCGCAGCGGCGTCGAGGTCGAGCGCGTCGCGATCGACGACGATCACGCGGTCGTCGGCGTCGGGCAGCACGGCGAGCAGATGCTGCTGGGTGAGAAGCCAGCGCAACTGCGCGTTGTCGATCATGAAGCGCACGCGCTCGGCGGGGTACTCGGGGTCGACGGGAACGTAGGCGCCGCCGGCCTTGAGGACTGCGAGCAGCGTGACGATCATGTCGAGCGAGCGCTCCATCGCCACGCCGACGAGGGCATCGGGAGCGACGCCGAGGGCGATGAGGTGGTGGGCGAGGCGGTTGGCGCGCCGGTTGAGTTCGGCGTAGGTGAGCGCGTCGTCGTCGAAGACGGCGGCGACGGCATCGGGCGTGCGTTCGACCTGCTGCTCGAACAGCCGATGCAGCGGTTGCGCGGCGGCCTCGCCGAAATCGGTGTCGGTCCGGTTCCACTCGACGGTCAGCCGGTTCCGCTCCGCGTCGCTCGTCAACGGCAGCCGGGCAACGGCGGCCGACGCATCGTCTGCGAGACGCATCAGCAGGGTCCGGTAGATCCCGAGGAAACGCTGCACCGTGCTCGCGTCGAACAGATCGGTGTTGTAGTCGCAATCGATCAGGAGTGCCTGCCCCGCGTCGAGCACGTTGACGTTCAGATCGAACGCGGTGTAGCGGATCAGCGGGGCAACGAGGCCGACCGTCAGGCCGGGCAGTTCGGGCAGCGCCGACACGGGTTCGAGGTTGAAGACCGCCGATACCAGCGGCGCGGCGTTGAGATCGCGCCGCGCACCGATTTCGCGGACCAGCTCGGCGAACGGATAGTCCTGGTGCTCGAGCGCGTCGAGCAGGTTCTGCCGGGTGCCGGCCAGGAAGCTGGCCACGGTGGCCTGCTCCGGCAGCGTGGAGCGCAGCGGCAGCAGATGCGTGCAGTAGCCGGCGAGGCGTTCGCTGCCGGCCACGGAGCGGCCGGTCACCGGGATGCCGGTGACGATCTCCTGCTGGCCGGCGATGCGGTGCAGGAACAGATTGAAGCCCGCGAGCAGCACCATGTAGAGCGTGCAGCCGTTCTGACGGGCCGCGGTGCGCAGCGACGCGGCCGCCGCCGCGTCCAGATGCAGCGACACGCGCTCGCCGTGAAACGTCTTCACCGCGGGGCGCGGGTAGTCCACCGGAAGATTCAGCGGTGCGCTCTGGTGCGCGCATTGCGCCAGCCAGTATTCGCGATTCGCCTTCGTTTCCGGGCTGTGGCGCTGGCCGTCGAGCTGCTTCAGGTACGCGCGAAACTGCAGCGGCGCCGCGGCCGGCGCCGCACCGGCATACGCCTGGGCCAGATCCTCGAGCAGGATGCCGAACGTCGAGCCGTCACAGATGATGTGATGGGCCGTCATCACCAGCAGGTGACGCGCGCTGTCCAGGCGCACGAGCGCGGCGCGAAAGAGCGGGCCGTTCACCAGGTCGAACGGCTGGCGGCTTTCGTGGTCCCGCCACGCGTCCTGGTCCGCGTCGATCAGCGGAATCTCGAGTGTCAGCGACGGTTGCACGATCTGGCCCGACCCGTCCGCCATCACCGTGGTGCGCAGCGCCTCGTGACGATCGACCAGGCTCTGGACGGCCGCGCGCATCGCGGCCTCGTCGAGCCGGCCGTTCAGCTCGAGCGTGGTGTTGACGTTGTAGGCGAGCGACCCTTCGGGATCGATTTCCGACAACACCCACAGCTGGCGTTGCGCTTCGCTCAGCGCGGCCACCGTGCCGTGTTTCGAATGCGGCCGGATGAAACCGCCCCGGCGCAGGTCGGCGACGCTGTCCTTCACCGCCCGGATGAACCGGTCGATATCCGCATCCGTATGCGCGGTGGACAGGAAGCAGGTGCGCCATTCCCAGATGTAGATGCCCTTTTCGAGCATGTGATAGAAGAACAGGTCGAGGTTCTCGGTGAATTCGAAGCGGAACATCGAGCCGAACCACGTGACCTTGATCGGCGCCTCGGCCTCCGCGAAGAACGCATTCAACGTGCCGGCGATGTGCGCGGTCCGTTCGTTGAGCGCGGCCTGCAGCGCCGGGCCTTCCTGTTCGATCTGCTCCAGCACGGCCAGCGCGGCCGCCATCGCGAGCGGATACTGGCAGAAGGTGCCGCCGAACGCGGTGCGATCCGCGGCGGGGAACGAGTGGTCGCCGTAGGTCCACATGCCGCCGTCGATGGCATCCATGAAGCGGCTGGAGCCGGCGATGACGCCCAGCGGCAGGCCGCCGCCGATGATTTTGCCGTACGTCGCGAGATCGGCCTTGATGCCGAACATCGCTTGCGAGCCGCCCGGATGGACGCGGAAGCCGGTGATCATTTCGTCGAAGATCAGCGCGACACCGGCCTCCTCGGTGATGCGGCGCAGTTCCTTGAGGAAGGCGACGGGCTGCAGGGACGGGTTGCGGCTCTGCACCGGCTCCACCATCACGGCGGCGAGGGTCGGCGCCATCCCGCGAATGGCCTCGAGCGCGGCATCGCTGCCGTAGTCGAGCAGGATCATGTTCTCGACCGAGCCGAACGGCACGCCCGGGGCGATGGTTTCCGTGACGCCTTCCGCGTTCGCCGCCGCGAGCGTGCCGTCGGCATGGCCGTGATACGAATGCGTGAACATCACGATCTTGTCGCGCCCGGTCACGGCGCGCGCGAGCCGCATGGCGGTCATCACGGCCTCGGTGCCGGTGTTCGAGAACGCCACGCGATCGAGGCCGGTCACGCGGGCAAAGCGCGCGGCCACTTCGCCGACGAGGCCGGAGCGCGCGCCCAGTTCGAGCGGGCGCTGCCATTCGCGGGTGACCTGGTGCTGGATGAAGTCCGGCGTATGGCCGAACAGATGCACGCCGAAGCCCATCGTGAAATCGATGTACTCGTTGCCGTCGATGTCCCACAGCCGCGAGCCGGCCGCGCGATCGCCGACGATCGGATACAGCATCTCCTTGGTCGAAAAGCGGAAGCCGACCGTGGCGCGGCTGTCGGCCAGCACCGGGCGCGACGCCTGCACCGAGTCCTTCGATTTCCGGGTGCGTGTCGTGTAGCGCACGATCAGCGCTTCGAGATGCTCCTGCTGCACGGCGGACAAGCCGCGCGCCCGCTGTTCGACCGGGCTGCCCCACGGCATCATCGGCTTGGACGGCCGATTGTCGGCCGCAGCCGCAGCCGCTTGCGCGGGCTGCGCGGCGGGCGA
>NZ_JAAGPP010000118.1:0-30150 GCF_017104975.1 Burkholderia sp. Ac-20344 | reverse complement strand
GTCCGGCGCCAGGCCCGCACCCGGCGCCATCGCCGCATTCCCGCCGAACTGCCCGCCGAACTGCCCGCCGAACTGCCCGCCGAACTGCCCGCCGCCCGCCGCATTGGCGTGCGCGAGCGCGGTTTCGGCCGTCTCGCCGCGTCCCGGAATCACGATCATCCCGTCGTCCGCGTGCGCGGCCGGGGCGGCGATCCACAGCGCCGCGGCGAGCGCAAACGCACGCCGGACGTGCGTGAGCCGCCCGTTCCTGCCGCGAAGTGCGCTGTCAGTCATCGCCGTATCCCCGATCCGTTGCTCCGCTTCGCATTCTAGGGAGCGGGGCCGTCGCGCAAACGATGAATAGAGGGGGCCTTTGCCGCGTTATTCGCCCGATTGCCGGTTGCGTTCGACGCCTACCATCGCTGTCATGGAAAAAAGCCTCTCGGGTCGCCATCCGGCGCGAGGGGCGTGCAGCGCTTCATACGGAGAGACGCACACATGCTGGACAAACTCGATGCGGAATTCGCGTTCGGCCGACAGGCGCTGGACGTGCGCGCCTACCGGCAGGAACTGCTGTCGTCGAACATCGCGAACTCCGACACGCCCGGCTACCAGGCCCGCGACGTCGATTTCGCGTCGACGCTCGCGCGCTCGCTGAAGCAGGCGGGCGGCGGCCTCGCGCCGAGCAACGCCGCGCAACTGCCGATGACGCAGCCGGCCGGCGTGACGAGCGGCATGTCGATGGTGTCGACGGCGGCAGGCCACATGGCCGGCACCGCGAAGCTGATCCCGACGGGCGGCCCGTCGGACGACTACGGCCGTGCGCAATACCGGATGCCGCTGCAGCCGTCGCTCGACGGCAACACGGTCGATCTCGACGTCGAGCGCGTGCAGTTCGCGAACAACGCGCTGCACTACCAGACCGGGATGACCGTGATGACCCAGCAGATCAAGGCGATGATCGCCGCGATCTCGACGAACCAGTGACGGCGCGCACCGCCTCCGAATCCGAGCAAAAGGAGCTTCCATGCCTTCGTTGATGAACATCTTCGGCGTCGCCGGCTCGGCGCTGTCCGCGCAGTCGCAGCGCCTGAACGTCACCGCGTCGAACCTCGCGAACGCCGACAGCGCGACCGGCCCCGACGGCAAGCCGTACAAGGCCAAGCAGGTCGTGTTCGCGACCGACCCGATCGGCGGCGCGCGCACCGCGTCCGGCCAGGGCGTGGGCGGCGTGCGCGTGACGAAGGTGATGGACGACCCGTCGCCGATGAAGTCGACCTACGACCCGTCGAACCCGTCCGCCGACGCGAACGGCTACGTGCAGATGCCGAACGTCGATCCGGTGCAGGAGATGGTGAACATGATCTCGGCGTCGCGCTCGTACCAGGCCAACGTCGAGACCCTGAACACCGCGAAGACGCTGATGCTCAAGACGCTGACGATCGGCTCGTAAGCCGCGCGCCGACCGACCTAGGGTCTGTTTACATATGGAACGCACATGCGAATGCCCGAAATCGCTCGTCCCCCAAGGGGACTTCCTCCGGGGCGTAGGGCAAGAAGTGAGGAGCGCCGTTTGGCCGCGCCAAACAAGCGACGAACGACGCCGCCATACGGGCGATTTCGGGCATTCCCGTGACGTGAATTTTTTAATTTGGGGTTGCTACGAGAACGGCCGCTCGCCGCGTTGCGCTCCTTGCGAATACGTCAGTATTCGCGGCGTCACGCGCCTCGCGAGCGGCCGTTCTCGTAGCAACGCATGCGCGTTCCATATGTAAACAGACCCTAACCCGACAGTTCCGACAGAAGGCTACCCAGGATGACTTCCTCCAGCACGACGATCGGCAGCAACGGCACCAACGTGTCGAAGCTGCCGACCGACACGATGAACACCAACAACGTGTCGTCGACCAACGGCACGTCGGCGAGCGACCTGCAGGCGACGTTCCTGAAGCTGCTCGTCACGCAGCTGCAGAACCAGGATCCGACCAGCCCGGTCGACAGCTCGCAGATGACGTCGCAGCTCGCGCAGATCAACACGGTGAGCGGCATCGCGCAGCTGAACACGTCGCTCACGTCGCTGTCGACGCAGCTCACGGCCGGCCAGCAGACGCAGGCCGCGCTGCTGATCGGCACGAACGTGCTCGCGCCGGGCAACGCGGTCGCGGTGAAGAGCGGCGCGGCGTCGCCGTTCGGCGTGTCGCTGTCGAGCGCGGTGTCGAACCTGACGATCACCGTGAAGAACGCGGCGGGCACCGTGGTGAACACGATCAACGCGGGCGCGCAGTCGGCCGGCACCGTGCCGTTCAACTGGACGCCGACCGACGCGGCGGGCAACGCGCTGCCGGACGGCAAGTACACGGTCAGCGCGTCGTACACCGACAGCAACGGCACGCCGCAGCCGGCCACGACGCTCGCGGCGTCGACGGTGCAGAGCGTGATCAAGCAGGCGGACGGCACGGCGGGGCTCGTGCTGTCGAACGGCACGACGGTGGGGCTGACCCAGGTCGCGTCGATTTTCCCGAACACCGCGACGTCTTCGTCCGGCAGCGGCACCACCAACTGATACTGACCGAGCAATCTCGAAACGGAGACCGAAATGGGTTATCAACAGGGTCTGAGCGGCCTCTCGGGTGCATCGAACGCGCTCGACGTGATCGGCAACAACATCGCGAACGCGAACACGGTCGGCTTCAAGTCGAGCACCGCGCAGTTCGCGGACATGTACGCGAACTCGGTCGCGACGTCGACCAACACGCAGATCGGCATCGGCACGGCGCTGAACGCGGTGGAGCAGAATTTCGGCCAGGGCACGATCAACACGACGAACTCGTCGCTCGACGTCGCGATCAACGGCAACGGCTTCTTCCAGATGTCGAACAACGGCGTGACGACGTACTCGCGCGACGGCACGTTCCAGCGCGACAAGAACGGCTACATCGTCGACTCGCAGGGCCGCAACCTGATGGGCTACGCAGCGAACACGGGCGGCGGCGTGATCAACACCGCGCAGACCGTGCCGCTGCAGGCGCCGACGACCAACATCGCACCGACCGCGACGACCAAGATCTCGGCCCAGTTCAACCTGAACTCGCAGGACACGGTGCCGACCAAGACGCCGTTCAGCGCGACCGACAACACGACCTACAACTACTCGACGTCGATCCAGGTGTACGACTCGCTCGGCGGCTCGCAAGCGGTCAACATGTACTTCGTGAAGTCGGCGGCCGGCACGTGGGAAGCGTACGCGGGCGTGCAGGGCGGCGCCACGACCGATCTCGGCACGGTCAACTTCAATACGTCGGGCGCGATCCAGAGCACGACGACGGGCACGCCGCCCGTGCCGACCACGTCGGTCGGCCAGTTCCAGTTCACGGTGCCGAACACCGACGGCTCGGCGACGCCGCAGAGCCTCACGCTCGACCTGACCGGCACGACGCAGTACGGCGGCAAGGACGGCGTGAACAACCTCGCGCAGGACGGCTATGCGAGCGGCACGCTGACGACCTACACGATCGGCACCGACGGCAAGCTGACCGGCAACTACTCGAACGGCCAGACCGCCGTGCTCGGCCAGATCGCGCTCGCGAACTTCAACAACCCGAACGGGCTGGTGAACCTCGGCGGCAACCAGTATGCGGAAAGCGCCGCGTCGGGCGTGCCGCAGGTCTCGGCGCCGGGCAGCACGAACCACGGCACGCTGCAGGGCAGCGCGCTCGAGAACTCGAACGTCGACCTCACGTCGCAGCTCGTCAACCTGATCACCGCGCAGCGCAACTACCAGGCGAACGCGCAGACGATCAAGACGCAGCAGACCGTCGACCAGACGCTCATCAACCTGTAAGCGCGGATAACGGGCAGCCATGGACCGACTGATCTACACGGCGATGACGGGTGCGTCGCAGTCGCTCGACCAGCAGGCGATCGTCGCGAACAACCTCGCGAACACGTCGACGACGGGCTTTCGCGCGCAACTCGCGACGTATCGCGCGGTGCCGATGAATTTCGGCGACGGCAGCACGATCGACCCGACGACGACGCGCACCTACGTGCTCGCGTCGACGCCCGGCGCCGACTACGCGCCGGGTCCGATCACGCGCACCGGCAACCCGCTCGACGTCGCCGTGCAGGGCGCCGGCTGGCTGGCGGTGCAGGCGGCCGACGGCAGCGAGGCGTACACGCGCGCCGGCAACCTGCACGTGGACGAGAACGGCCAGCTCGTCAACGCGAGCAACCTGCCGGTGGTCGGCAACGGCGGCCCGATCTCGGTGCCGCCGAACGCGGAAGTGACGATCGGCAAGGACGGCACGATTTCGGCGCTGATGCCGGGCGACCCGCCGACGGCGGTCGCGATCGTCGACCAGATGAAGCTCGTCAATCCCGATCCCGCCACGCTCACGCGCGGCAACGACGGGCTGTTCCGCACCGCCGACGGCAATCCGGCCGACGCCGACCCGAACGTGGTCGTCACGCCGAATTCGCTCGAAGGCAGCAACGTCAACCCGGTGAGCGCGATGGTCGCGATGATCGACAACGCGCGCGCGTTCCAGCTTCAGTCGAAGCTGATCCAGACGGCCGACCAGAACGAGCAGACGGCGAACCAGCTGCTCAATTTCAGCTGAGCGCCCGCGCCAGCCCACGCAGGAGACCTGACAAGTGAACCGTTCGCTCTACATCGCCGCCACCGGCATGAATGCGCAGCAGGCGCAGATGGACGTGATTTCGAACAACCTCGCGAACACCAGCACGAACGGCTTCAAGGCGTCGCGCGCGGTGTTCGAGGACCTGCTGTACCAGACCATCCGCCAGCCCGGCGCGAACTCGACGCAGCAGACCGAGCTGCCGTCGGGCCTGCAGCTCGGCACCGGCGTGCAGCAGGTCGCGACCGAGCGCCTGTACACGCAGGGTGGCCTCACGCAGACCGGCAACGCGAAGGACGTCGCGATCAACGGCGCGGGCTTCTTCCAGGTGCTGATGCCGGACGGCACGAACGCGTACACGCGCGACGGCTCGTTCCAGACCAACGCGCAGGGCCAGCTCGTCACGTCGAGCGGCTACCAGATCCTGCCGGCGATCACGATCCCGCAGAACGCGACGTCGCTGACGATCGGCAAGGACGGCGTCGTGACGATCACGCAGGCGGGCTCGACCAACGCGGTGCAGATCGGCTCGCTGCAGGTCGCGACCTTCATCAACCCGGCCGGCCTCGAGGCGCGCGGCGAGAACCTGTTCTCCGAGACCACGTCGTCGGGCGCGCCGAACGTGTCGCAGCCGGGCCTGAACGGCGCGGGCACGCTCAGCCAGAACTATGTCGAAGCGTCGAACGTGAACGTCGTGCAGGAGCTCGTCAACATGATCCAGACGCAGCGTGCCTACGAGATCAACAGCAAGGCCGTGACGACGTCCGACCAGATGCTGCAGACCGTCACGCAGATGAAGAGCTAACCGGAACACCCGTCGTCGCCATGAAGCAGGTTCGCCTCCTCCCGTCAGCCACCGTCCGCGCCGCGTGCGCGGTCGCGGTGGCGGCGCTCGCCGCCGGTTGCGCGCAGATTCCGCGCGATCCGATCATCCAGCAGCCGATGACGGCGCAGCCGCCGGCGCCGATGTCGATGCAGGCGCCCGGCTCGATCTACAACCCCGGCTACGCGGGGCGGCCGCTCTTCGAGGATCAGCGGCCGCGCAACGTCGGCGACATCCTGACGATCATGATCGCGGAGAACATCAACGCGACCAAGTCGTCGGGCGCGAACACGAACCGGCAGGGCAACACCGACTTCAACGTGCCGACGGCCGGCTTCCTCGGCGGGCTGTTCGCGAAGGCGAACCTGTCGGCGGCGGGCAACAACAAGTTCGCGGCGACGGGCGGCGCGAGCGCGGCGAACACGTTCAACGGCACGATTACGGTGACCGTCACCAACGTGCTGCCGAACGGCAACCTCGTGGTCAGCGGCGAGAAGCAGATGCTGATCAACCAGGGCAACGAATTCGTGCGCTTCTCGGGCGTCGTGAACCCGAACACGATCTCGGGCGCGAACTCCGTCTACTCGACGCAGGTCGCCGACGCGAAGATCGAATACTCGTCGAAGGGCTACATCAACGAAGCCGAGACGATGGGCTGGCTGCAGCGCTTCTTCCTCAACATCGCGCCGTGGTGATGACGATGCAGAAGACCCTGTTCAACCGCCTGTCGGCCCGCGCGCATGCCGCCGCGCGGCTCGCGGTCGCGTTCGCGGCCGTGGCCTGCATGTTCGGCGCGGCGAGCGCGCACGCGGAACGCCTGAAGGATCTCGCGCAGATCCAGGGCGTGCGCGACAACCCGCTGATCGGCTATGGCCTCGTCGTCGGCCTCGACGGCACGGGCGACCAGACGATGCAGACGCCGTTCACGACGCAGACGCTCGCGAACATGCTCGCGAACCTCGGCATCTCGATCAACAACGGTTCGGCCAACGGCGGCGCGTCGCAGCTGAGCAACATGCAGCTGAAGAACGTCGCGGCCGTGATGGTGACCGCCACGCTGCCGCCGTTCGCGCGGCCGGGCGAGGCGCTCGACGTCACCGTGTCGTCGCTCGGCAACGCGAAGAGCCTGCGCGGCGGCACGCTGCTGCTGACGCCGCTGAAAGGCGCGGACGGCCAGGTCTATGCGCTCGCGCAGGGCAACATGGCGGTCGGCGGTGCCGGCGCCAGCGCGAACGGCAGCCGCGTGCAGGTGAACCAGCTCGCGGCCGGCCGGATCGTCGGCGGCGCGATCGTCGAGCGGTCGGTGCCGAACGCGATCGCGCAGATGAACGGCGTGCTGCAGCTGCAACTGAACGACATGGACTACGGCACCGCGCAGCGGATCGTGTCCGCGGTCAATTCGGGCTTCGGCCCGGGCACCGCGACGGCGCTCGACGGCCGCACGATCCAGCTGGCCGCGCCGGCCGATTCGGCGCAGCAGGTCGCGTTCATGGCGCGGCTGCAGAACCTCGACGTCAGCCCGGACAAGGCCGCGGCGAAGGTGATCCTGAACGCGCGCACCGGCTCGATCGTGATGAACCAGATGGTCACGCTACAGAGCTGCGCGGTCGCGCACGGCAACCTGTCGGTCGTCGTCAACACGCAGCCGGTCGTGTCGCAGCCGGGGCCGTTCTCGAACGGGCAGACGGTGGTGGCGCAGCAGTCGCAGATCCAGCTCAAGCAGGACAACGGCGCGCTGAAGATGGTGACGGCCGGCGCGAATCTCGCCGACGTCGTGAAGGCGCTGAACACGCTCGGCGCGACGCCCGCGGACCTGATGTCGATCCTGCAGGCGATGAAGGCCGCGGGTGCGCTGCGCGCCGACCTGGAGATCATCTAAATGGCAGCCACTCTCCCGAACGCGAACGACCTCACGCAGCGCTTTGCGCTCGACGTGCAGGGTTTCGACGCACTGCGCGCGCAGGCGAAGCAGTCGCCGCAGGCCGGCGCGAAGGCGGTCGCCGGCCAGTTCGACGCGATGTTCACGCAGATGATGCTCAAGAGCATGCGCGACGCGTCGCCCGACGGCGGGCTGTTCGATTCGCATACGTCGAAGATGTACACGTCGATGCTCGACCAGCAGCTCGCGCAGCAGATGTCGACGCGCGGGATCGGTGTCGCCGACGCGCTGATGAAGCAGTTGCTGCGCAACGCGGGGCAGGGTGCGGGCAGCGACACGGCGGCCGACGTCGGCGCGGCCGGCCTGGGCGCGGGCGGCCTCGGCACGTCCGGGAACGAAGGCGGCCTCGCCGCGATGAACGCGATGGCGAAGGCCTACGCGAACGCGGCGAACAACGGCGGGCTCGCCGGCACGCGCGGCTACTCGGCCGGCAGCGCGCTGACGCCGCCGCTGAAGGGCGCGAGCGGCGTGCAGGACGCCGACGCGTTCGTCGACCGGCTCGCGGGCCCCGCGCAGGCGGCCAGCGCGTCGACCGGCATCCCGGCGCGCTTCATCGTCGGCCAGGCCGCGCTCGAATCGGGCTGGGGCAAGCGCGAGATCCGCGCGACCGACGGCTCGACGAGCTACAACGTGTTCGGCATCAAGGCGACCAAGAGCTGGACCGGCCGCACGGTGTCGGCGCTGACGACGGAATACGTGAACGGCACGCCGCGCCGCGTGGTCGCGAAATTCCGCGCGTACGACTCGTACGAGCACGCGATGACCGATTACGCGAACCTGCTGAAGAACAATCCGCGCTACTCGGGCGTGCTGAGCGCGAGCCGCAGCGTCGAAGGCTTCGCGCACGGGATGCAGAAGGCCGGCTACGCGACCGACCCGAACTACGCGAAGAAGCTGATTTCGATCATGCAGCAGATCGGCTGACGGCCCCGTCGGCTCCCGCTGTCGCCCCCTCTGAACCGCGCCCGGCAGCCCGCCGTGCGCGGTTTCAACGTTTGCGCGAAAAAAATCCCCCATTTCGATCTAAACTTTCGGTCAGCACTGCCGCTAAGTGTGAGAGACCTGCGACCGGGCCCCCGTTCTGGCCCGGTTTTATTGCGCACCGGTTGCCCGGGCGCCCATGACAAGAAAGACCGGCTAGCCATGAATATCGAAACGTCGACGGACCCCAGCCTGGATGCAGGCCACTCCGGGCCCGACTATGCCCGCCGCAATCCGCTGGAAATCGGCGTGCAGCTACGCAACCTCGTCAACCGCGGCGATTTCCTGACCGTCCAGTATCCGGGCGGCCAGCTCGTCACGCGCCTGCTCGAGGTGGATGTCGGCGCACGGACGTTCACGTTCGACTGGGGTGCGCTGTCCGAGCAGAACGCCGGCATCCTCGGCGCGTCGCACTGCACGTTCGCGGCCGCGCCGGAAGGCGTGCGCGTCGAATTCTCCACGGGCACGCCGCGCGAGACGCGCTACGAGGGGCTGCCCGCGTTCGTCGCCGATTTCCCCGAGGTGCTGATGTGCATCCAGCGCCGCGAATATTTCCGCGTCGACGCGCCGATCGTCGACCCGTTCCTGTGCCGCGGCAAGCTGCCGGACGGCGAGGGCTTCCTGTTCGAGGTGCATAACCTGTCGCTCGGCGGGGTGGGGCTGCGCACGGCCGACGAACGCGTCGAGGCGCTCGAGGTCGGCACGCTGCTGCCCGACGTCGAGCTCGAGCTGACCGGCCACGGCAAGCTGTCGCTCGACCTGCAGCTCGTGTCGCAGCGTTCGACGCAGATGCCGAACGGGTCGCGGCGCTACCAGCTCGGCTTCCGCTACATGTCGCTGCCGGGCAGCGCGGAGAACACGCTGCAGCGGTTGATCACGCAGCTCGAGATGAAGCGCCGCTCGCTCGCGCGGGCCTGACGCGCAAGCAGTGGCCGGCCCCGCCCGGGGCCGCCCGCACACCGCCGCCGGCCCGGTCGGCCGCACGCTTCGACCCGCGACGCGCGAGTGCGCGTCGCGCATGCATTTTTTCCTCAATTTTTCCGATCCGCGGCCGTTATACCGGGAGTCACGCAACCCGGCGGCCGCAGCGCGGCCGGCTCATCAGGATCGCGCATGTCCAACACACTCATGAACCTCGGCGTCAGCGGCCTGAATGCCGCACTCTGGGGCCTCACGACGACCGGCCAGAACATCAGCAACGCGGCGACGCCGGGCTATTCGGTCGAACGCCCCGTCTATGCCGAGGCGAGCGGCCAGTACACGAGCAGCGGCTACATGCCGCAGGGCGTGAATACCGTCACCGTGCAGCGGCAGTACAGCCAGTACCTGAGCGACCAGCTGAACGGCGCGCAGACGCAGAGCGGCGCGCTGTCGACGTGGTATTCGCTCGTCACGCAGCTGAACAACTACATCGGCAGCCCGACGTCCGGCATCTCGACCGCGATCACGAACTACTTCACCGGGATGCAGAACGTCGCGAACAGCGCGTCCGACTCGTCGGTGCGGCAGACCGCGATGAGCAATGCGCAGACGCTCGCGAACCAGATCACGGCGGCCGGCCAGCAGTACGACGTGCTGCGCCAGAGCGTGAACACGCAGCTGACGAACACCGTGACGCAGATCAACGCGTACACCGCGCAGATCGCGCAGCTGAACCAGCAGATCGCGTCCGCGAGCAGCCAGGGCCAGCCGCCGAACCAGCTGATGGACCAGCGCGACCTCGCGGTGTCGAACCTGTCGAACCTCGCCGGCGTGCAGGTCGTGCGCAACAGCGACGGCTACAGCGTGTTTCTCGCGGGCGGCACGCCGCTCGTCGTCGCGAACAAGAGCTACCAGCTCGCGACCGTCGCGTCGCCGTCCGATCCGAGCGAGCTGACCGTCGTGTCGCAGGGCATCGCCGGCGCGAACCCGCAGGGGCCGAACCAGTTCCTGTCCGACGCATCGCTGTCGGGCGGCACGCTCGGCGGCCTGCTCGCGTTCCGCAGCCAGACGCTCGATCCTGCCCAAGCGCAGCTCGGCGCGATCGCGACCAGCTTCGCCGCGCAGGTCAACGCGCAGAACGCGCTCGGCATCGACCTGTCGGGCAATGTCGGCGGCAACCTGTTCACGACCGGCACGCCGATCACCTACGCGAACCAGGGCAATACCGGCAATGCGGCGCTGTCCGTGTCGTTCGCGAACGCGTCGCAGCCGACTGCGAGCGACTACACGCTGTCGTACGACGGCGCCAAGTACACGCTGACCGACCGCGCGAGCGGCGCGGTGGTCGGTACGTCGACCTCGATGCCGGGGTCGATCGGCGGGCTGAACTTCTCGTTCTCGTCCGGCTCGATGAACGCCGGCGACAAGTTCACCGTGCAGCCGACGCGCGGCGCGCTGAACGGCTTCGGCCTCGCGACGTCGAACGGCTCCGCGATCGCGGCGGCGTCGCCGTACGTGCCGTCGGCCACCAAGACGAACACGGGCACCGGCACGATCGGCGGTCTGGCGGTCACCAGCGCGACGGCCGCGGCCAACCCGCACAACTACACGATCACGATGGGCGGCACGACCGCCAGCCCGACCTACACGGTCACCGACAACACGGCCGTGCCCCCGACGACCACCGCCGCGCAGCCGTACCAGTCCGGTTCGCCGATCACGCTGACGGCCGGTGTCACGGTGACGGTGTCGGGCGCGCCCACGGCCGGCGACACGTTCACGGTCGCGCCGAACTCGGGCGGCACGAACGACGGCAGCAACGCGCTCGCGCTGTCGAAGCTCGTCAACTCGAAATCGTTCGGCAACGGCTCGACCACGCTGACGGGCGCGTACGCGAACTACGTGAACAGCATCGGCAACACGACGAGCCAGCTGAAGTCGTCGAGCGCCGCGCAGACCTCGCTGATCGGCCAGATCACGGAAGCGCAGCAATCGGTGTCGGGCGTGAACCAGAACGAGGAAGCGGCCAACCTGATGCAGTACCAGCAGCTCTACCAGGCGAACGCGAAGGTGATCCAGACCGCGTCGACGCTGTTCCAGACCGTGCTCGGCCTGTTCAACTGATTTCGGGGATCGAAGCGATGCGGATTTCCACCACCCAGTTCTACCAGATGAACGTCGCTCAGATGAACGATCAGCAGGCGCAGCTCTCGCAGCTGTACCAGCAGATCTCGAGCGGCGTGAGCCTGTCGACGCCTGCGGACAACCCGCTCGGCGCGGCGCAGGCGGTGCAGTTGTCGATGACGTCGGCGACGCTGTCGCAGTATGCGTCGAACCAGAACGCCGCGCTGTCGTCGTTGCAGAAGGAAGACCAGACGCTCATCAGCGTCAACAACCTGCTGAACAACATCCATACGGTCGTGATCCAGGCCGGCGACGGCTCGATGTCCGACAGCGACCGTTCCGCGCTGTCGACGCAGCTGCAGGGCTATCGCGACCAGTTGCTGACGCTCGCGAACTCGACGGACGGCTCGGGCAACTACCTGTTCTCGGGCTTCCAGTCGACCACGGCGCCGTTCTCGAACGCGCCGGGCGGCGGCGTGACCTACAGCGGCGACTCGGGCACGCGGCAGGTGCAGATCGCCGACACGCGCGCGATCTCGCAAGGCGACAACGGCGCGAACGTGTTCATGTCGGTACCGATGCTCGGCAGCCAGCCGGTGCCGCTCGCCGGCGCGGGCAACACGGGCACGGGCACGATCGGCGCGGTGTCGATCACGAGCCCGTCGGCCGCGACCAATACGCACCAGTTCACGATCGCGTTCGGCGGCACGGCCGCCGCGCCGACCTATACGGTCACCGACAACACCGCCGTGCCGCCGACCACGACCGCCGCGCAGGCGTATTCGGCCGGCGCCGGGATCGCGCTGGGCAACGGCCTGTCGGTGCCCGTGTCGGGCAACCCGGCGCCCGGCGATTCGTTCACGGTCACACCCGCGCCGAAGGCCGGCACCGACGTGTTCGCGGCGCTCGACACGATGATCGCCGCGCTGAAGGTGCCGATCAGCAGCAACACGACGGCCGCGGCCGCGCTCGCGAACGCGATGACGACCGGCACGACGAAGCTGAACAACATGATGACGAACGTCCTCACCGTGCAGGCGTCGGTCGGCGGCCGCGAGCAGGAAATCAAGGCGATGCAGACGGTGAACCAGACCAACACGCTGCAGGTCACCAGCAACCTGTCCGACCTGACGAGTACCAACATGGTGTCGACGATCAGCCAGTTCCTGCAGATGCAGAACGCGCTGACGGGCTCGCAGAAGGCTTACGCGCAGTTGCAGAACCTGTCGCTGTTCCAGTACATCAATCCCTGATGCACGCCGCGCCGGCCGCGATGTGAGCGCACGCTTGCGTCGCGGCCGGCGTCGACCGCCGTCCGCGCCTTTCCATGCGCGGACGGGCGCTCCACCGGGCCGCGCCATCGTGCCCCGTTTCGCACGCACGGCAAGCCGTGCGCCGCGCGTGCCGGCCCCGCTCCCCGCCTGCGTATCAGTCCGCTTGCCAGCCCCATTTCCGCTCCGTAAACTCGCGCCAGATTCCAGACCGGCGCATCCTCCGCAGCCGGCGACCGACCGACAGGAGCCCCTTTTCCCCATGTCCGATTCCTACTTCCCGCGCTGGCGGGTGCAATCGACCGGCGCGGCATCGCGCGTGGTCGGCCCCGACGAGCGCCTGGCGTGGCCGCAGATGGTCGCGATGGGCGTGCAGCACGTCGTCGCGATGTTCGGCTCGACCGTGCTCGCGCCGCTGCTGATGGGCTTCGACCCGAACCTGTGCATCTTCATGTCGGGCATCGGCACGCTGCTGTTCTTCGTGCTGGTCGGCGGCCGCGTGCCGAGCTACCTCGGCTCGAGCTTCGCGTTCATCGGCCTCGTGATCGCGGTGACCGGCTACGGCGGCAGCGGCCCGAACCCGAACATCCCGGTCGCGCTCGGCGGGATCGTCGCGTGCGGCGTCGTGTACGTCGCGCTCGGTGCGCTGGTGCAGGCGATCGGCACGCGCTGGATCGAGACGCTGATGCCGCCCGTCGTGACCGGCGCGGTGGTCGCGGTGATCGGGCTGAACCTGGCGCCGATCGCGGTCAAGGGCGTGTCCGCGTCGACCTTCGAATCGGTGATGGCGCTCGTCACGGTGCTGTGCGTCGGCGGCGTCGCGGTGTTCTCGCGCGGCATGATGCAGCGCCTGCTGATCCTGGTCGGGCTGGCGATCGCGTACGCGATCTACGCGGTCGCGACCAACGGGATGGGGCTCGGCAAGCCGATCGACTTCTCGATCGTCGGGCATGCGGCCTGGTTCGGGGTGCCGAGCTTCCGCACGCCGGTCTTCGATCCGCACGCGATGCTGATGCTGGCGCCGATCGCGGTGATCCTGGTTGCCGAGAACCTCGGCCACATCAAGGCCGTCAGCGCGATGACGGGCACCAGCCTCGATCGCTACGTGGGCCGCGCGTTCATCGGCGACGGGCTCGCGACGATCGTGTCGGGCAGCGTCGGCGGCACGGGCGTGACGACCTACGCGGAGAACATCGGCGTGATGGCCGTCACGCGGATCTACTCGACGCTGGTGTTCGCGGTCGCGGCGCTGATCGCGATCGTGCTCGGCTTCTCGCCGAAGTTCGGTGCGGTGATCCAGACGATTCCGGGCCCCGTGCTCGGCGGCGTGTCGATCGTCGTGTTCGGGCTGATCGCGGTGACGGGCGCGCGGATCTGGGTCGTCAACAAGGTCGACTTCTCCGACAACCGCAACCTGATCGTCGCGGCCGTCACGCTGGTGCTCGGCGCCGGCGACTTCTCGCTGAAGATCGGCGGCTTCGGGCTCGGCGGGATCGGCACCGCGACGTTCGGCGCGATCATCCTGTACGCGATCCTGCGCAAGGAAAAGGAACCGGGCCCGGTGGTCTGAGCCTCCGGCGGGCGGTGTCTGGCCGCCCGCGTCATCGTCGGCGTCGAACGTCGATGCGCTATGCGCCGACGTTCGACTGCGTCTGCAGCCACGCGCAGAACTGCGCGACCAGAGGATCGTGGGCAGGCGCGCGCGGCGCGATCCACCAGTAGCTGCGCGTTGCGATGCGCGGCCCCTCCAGCGGCATCACCAGCCGGCCGCTCGCGAGTTCGTCGTCGATCAGCGGCAACGGGCCGAGCGCGACGCCAAGACCGTCGACGGCCGCCTGCAACGCCAGGTAGAAGTGGTCGAACGACTGCCGCTTGCGTCCCTTCATCGCCACGCCGGCCGCCGCGAACCAGTCGCGCCAGCCTTCCGGCCGCGTATCCGAATGCAGCAGCACGTGGCGCGCGAGATCGTCCGCGCGCGCGATCGGCGCGCGCTTGAGCAGCGCGGGGCTGCAGACGGGAATCACGCTTTCGTCGAGGAAGTGGCCGCTCGTGCAGTTCGGCCAGTGGCCGGGGCCGCGGCGGATCGCGACGTCGAAGCCGTCGAGCGCGTCGAGCGGCGCGTTCGACGTCGACAGCTTCAGTTCGACGTTCGGCACGTCGCGCTGGAACCGCGACAGGCGCGGCAGCAGCCATTTCATCGCGAAGGTCGGCAGCGCATTGATGCGCAGCACGCGTGCCGCGCCCGTGTTGCGCAGCTGCTCGGTCGCGAGCGCGATGCTGTCGAACGCCGCGCGCACGGTGTCCAGGTAGCGGCGGCCTTCGTCGGTGAGCTTCACGCGCTTGCCGTAGCGGTGGAACACCGGCTTGCCGAGCCAGGCCTCGAACCCGGCGATCTGCCGGCTGATGGCACCGTGAGTCACATGCAGCTCGTCGCCGGCGGCGCTGAAGCTTTCATGTCGTGCCGCGGCTTCAAAGGCCCGAAGCGCGGAAAAGGGCGGGAGATCGCGTGGCATGCTTGTGATTCTAGATCACAAGGGCGCACCGATAAAATCGTTTTGCCGGCACGCCGAACGGCGGTAACCTCGGTTCACCGTTTGATGAGGAGCCCCATGCAATCCGCCTTTCCGCCTGCCGCCCCGCCGCCAGCCGCGTCGCCTCGCCGCATCGGCCTCGCCGAGCTGTTCACCGGTTTCCTGTCGCTTGGCCTCATGTCGTTCGGCGGTGCGCTGCCGTTCGCGCGGCGCACCATCGTCGAAGAGCGCAAGTGGCTCTCCGCCGACGAATTCACCGACCTGCTCGGGCTGTGCCAGTTCCTGCCGGGCGGCAACGTGATCAACCTGTCGGTGGCGGTCGGCATGCGCTTTCGCGGCGTCGCCGGCGCGTTCGCCGGCATTCTCGGGCTGATTGCCGGCCCGACGCTCGTCGTCGTCGGGCTCGGCGTGCTGTACGCGAAGACGCAGAACGATCCGCGCGTGCAGCACCTGTTCGCGGGGCTCGCCGCCGCGGCGGCCGGGCTGCTCGTCGCGATGGCCGTGAAGGTCGCGAAGCCGCTGCGGCACGCGCGCGAGGCGGCCGGCATCGCGGTGCTCGCGTTCGTCGCGATCGCGGTGCTGCGCATCCCGCTGCTGACCGCGATGCTCGTGCTGACGCCCGTCAGCATCTGGCTCGCGTCGCGGCGCCGCGACGCGGCCACGCCGCAGCCGGCGCCGGCCACCGAGGCACGCGACACGCAGCCAGGGGGCCGGCCATGAACGACACGCTGATCGCCATCGCGACGATCTTCAGCCAGCTGTCGCTGCTCGCGTTCGGCGGCGGCAACACGATCCTGCCGGAGATGCAGCGGCAGGTCGTCGATGTCCATCACTGGATGAGCGCGCACGCGTTCACCGCGCTGTTCGCGCTGGCCCAGGCGGCGCCCGGGCCGAACATGATGATCGTGTCGCTGGTCGGCTGGCACGTGGCCGGCTGGAGCGGGCTGCTGGTCGCGTCGCTCGCGAAGTTCGGGCCGTCGTCGATCGTCACCGTGCTCGCGCTGCATGCGTGGGAGCGCTTTCGCGACCGGCCGTGGCGCCGCTACGTGCAGCAGGGGATGATGCCCGTCACGGCCGGGCTCGTCGCGGCGAGCGCGGTGCTGATCTCCGAGGCGTCGAACCGCACGGCGATCCAGTGGGGCATCACGGCCGCGTGCGCGGTGCTCGCATGGCGCACGCGCATCCATCCGCTGTGGCTGCTCGCGGGCGGCGCGCTGATCGGGCTCACGGGCATCGGGCAGTGACCGGCGCAGATCGACCGCTCGTGCGCCATACTGGCGCGAATCTTCACGGGAGGCTCGATGGATCTCGACGGCGCCAGCCGCAATCTCACTGTCGCCGCGTTGCTGACGCTGTCCGGCGGCTACCTCGACGCGTACACGTATGTCGGCCACGGCCACGTGTTCGCGAACACGATGACCGGCAACGTCGCGCTGCTCGGCATCAACCTGTCGGCCGGCGAATGGGCCGCCGCGCTGCATCACGTGCCGCCGCTCGTCGGCTTCGTGATCGCGGTGTTCGTCGCGCACCTGCTCGGCCTCGCCGCGCAGCGCGGCTGGATGCGGCATACCGCGTTCACGAGCCTGCTCGTCGAGATCGCCTTTCTCGGCGTCGCCGCGAGCGGCCTCGTCGGCGCGTCGAGCGCGTGGCTGATTCCGGGCATCTCGTTCGTCGCGACGCTGCAGACGCTGTCGTTCACCCATCTCGAGGAGCTGTCGTACACGTCGGTGATGACGACCGGCAACCTGCGGCGCGCCGCGCAGAAGCTGTTCGTCGGGCTGATCCCGCGCTACGACGCGGGCGCGCTGCACGACTCGGCGCTGCTCGCGACGATCAGCTTCTGCTTCCTGGCCGGCGCGGTGGCCGGCGGCCTCGTGACGCGGCTCGTGCCGGAGGTCGCGCTGTGGGGTGCCGTGCTGCTGCTCGTCGGCGCATTCGCGGAAATCGTCCGGCGTGCGTGGCGCCGGCATACGGCCGAAGGCGGGCCCGCGGCGGCGTGACTGCGTATCCCGCGGGCGCACCCGTACGTGCGCCCGTTCCGCGGCACCCGCCGCGCGATCCTGACAGATCTGACGTGCCGTAAGCCGCGCGATCGGTCGCTGCCGCGCGGCGCCCGATGGCCGCCGGGCAAGCCTCGCGCGGGCAGCGTTGTGCGCGGGCGACAGTTCCGCCGTTACCGCGCATTTCAATTTCTTTCAGCGATGACACTCGTCATATGATTCAGGCGCATATCGCGCGCGCCAAGAACGTGAGCGATCGCCACCCGGCTGCGCACGCGGCCGGCCATGAATGGAGACACCTACAAAAGGGCAAGCTCATGAAGCAGACCACCCGACTCGCAGCCATCGCAGGGGGCGCCGCGCTCGCATTTGCCAGCCAGTACGCGGCCGCACAAAGCTCGGTCACGCTCTGGGGCGTCGCCGACGCCAGCATCCGCTACCTGACCAACGCCAACGCCAAGAACGACGGCCTGCTGTCGATGAGCAACGGCGCGATCACGAACAGCCGCTTCGGCATCTACGGCACGGAAGACCTCGGCGGTGGCCTGAAGGCCGTGTTCAACCTCGAAAGCGGCGTGAACCTGCAGAACGGCGCATTCGCCGACAGCGGCCGCCTGTTCAACCGCGCAGCGTACGTCGGCCTGCAGAGCCCGTACGGCACGGTGACCCTCGGCCGCCAGAAGACGCCGCTGTTCGACCTGCTGTCGGACACCTACGATCCGCTGACGGTCGGTAACTACCTCGAAAACGCGTGGCTGCCGGTCGCACTCGGCGGCGGCCTGTATGCGGACAACCAGATCAAGTACACGGGCAAGTTCGAGGGACTGACCGCGAAGGCGATGTACTCGACCGGCACCAACTACGAATCGACCGGCGCCGGCGGCTTCTCGGGCCAGATCCCGGGTTCGCTCGGCAAGGGCAATGCCTGGGGCGTGTCGCTGTCGTACGTGATGGGCCCGCTCAGCATCGCGGCCGGCGCGCAGCAGAACAGCGACAACTCGGCGCGCAAGCAGACGATCTACCACGCGAACGTCGTGTATGCGTTCAGCAAGGCGAAGATCTACGCGGGCTACCTGCGCTCGAAGGACGATACGGGCTTCGTCGACAGCCTGCTCGCGCAGCAGTCGATCCCGGTCGCGAAGGGCACCGGCCGGATCGACGACGGTCCGTTCGCGGGCGTGAGCTGGCAGGTCAGCGCGCCGCTGACGCTGACGGGCGCGTTCTACTACGACCACATGCGCAATGCGATGACCACGAACGGCACGCTCGCGAGCGGCAACCGCTACGCGATCGTCGGCATTGCCGAGTACGCGCTCAGCAAGCGCACGGAAGTCTACGGCACCGTCGACTTCAACAAGACGAACGGCGCGGCGAACGTCGAGCTGCCGGGCCGCAGCAACCAGACCGGCATCGCGATCGGCCTGCGCAATATCTTCTGACGAACGTCGGAACGCATGTGCCGGCAGTCGTCCGGCATGCATCGAAGGGGCGCCGAGGCGCCTCTTTTTTTCATCACACGACCTTCATGCGCGCGCACGACTATTCGGCGAATGCTTCATCACGCGATCCCCGCGCCGTAAGGCGATCGTCGGCAATCCAGAACATACTTTTACAGTGCGCGCGAAGGCTTTCCGCTACGCTGCCTGCATCGTCCGTCGCGTGCCGCCAGGCACGCGCGGGCGTCGCTCCGGTCACGCTCGGCGAGTGCGGCCGGCCTCGTGCGTAACTTGTGTATCCGGTGATGACAATCGCGGTTCACCGGTTTTTTTTCGTGGGACGATGACTCACGATTTTCTTGAAAGGGGATGACGATGGGTATCCTGAACACCGTGGGTGAAATCGCCGGCGCCGTGGCGGCCGTCGAGGCAGCGGAGAAGGTCGATCCGGATGCGGGCCTGCTGACCAAGGCGGCGGCGGCCATCGCCGGCTTCAAGGGGGCGGAAGCGATCGAAGGCATGCTCGAGAAGAAGGAAGCGCAGCCGCAGCAGGCAGACGACACGCAGGCGACGGACGGCAGCGACACGTCGCAGGCATGAGCATGGCGGCTGGTCCGGCCGTGGGCGCGCCCTTCGCGCGCCCGGGCGGACCGGTGCCGCGCAGCCGGCAGGTCGGGCATGCGGTCGATCGGTGACGCATGGCACACCCGGCAGCTGGTTTGACCGGCGAGAGGCAACGTCTCTCGCCGTTTTTTATTGGGCGCGCGTAGCGGCACCGTGCGCCGCAAGAATGCCGGAATCTTGCTATCGTGCCTTCATCCGAACTGCGATGAGGGGATGCGATGGATTTCGACTACGACCTGTTCGTCATCGGCGCCGGCTCGGGCGGCGTGCGGCTCGCGCGCATGTCCGCGTCGTACGGTGCGCGCGTCGGCATAGCGGAAGAAGAGCAGATCGGCGGCACCTGCGTGCTGCGCGGCTGCATCCCGAAGAAGCTGCTCGTCTACGCGTCGCACTACCCGCATGAAGTCGAAGACGCGAAGGGCTTCGGCTGGACCTTCGGCGCCGGCACGCTCGACTGGCCCGCGCTGATCGCCGCGAAGGATCGCGAGATCAACCGGCTGAGCGACATCTACATCAACCTGCTGCGGCAATCGGGCGTCGAGATGCACGCGGGGCGCGCGACACTCGTCGATGCGCACACGGTCGCGATCGGCGATCGCACGATCCGTGCGCACCACATCGCGATCGCGACCGGCTCGCGCCCGTCGCTGCCGGCGCGGCCCGGCATCGAGCACGCGATCACGTCGCGCGAGGCGCTGTCGCTCGCCGCGCGGCCCGAACGCATCGCGGTGGTCGGCGGCGGCTATATCGCGGTCGAGTTCGCGGGCATCTTCAACGGCTTCGGCAGCCACGTCGACCTGTTCTATCGCGGCGAGAAGATCCTGCGCGGCTTCGACGACGACGTGCGGCAGTTCCTGACCGACGAGATGACGAAGCAGGGCGTCGCGATCCACGCGCGCTCGATGGTCGAGTCGATCGAACGCGCGGACGACGGCACGCTGAGCGTGCGCGCCGGCGATGCGCGGCACGGGCCGTACGATGCGGTGCTCTATGCGACCGGCCGCGTGCCGAACGTCGACGGCCTCGGGCTCGAACAGGCGGGCGTGATGCTCGACGCGCGCGGTGCGATTGCCGTCGATGCGTATTCGGCGACGTCGGTGCCGTCGATCCATGCGATCGGCGACGTCACGTCGCGGCCGCAGCTCACGCCGGTCGCGACGCGCGACGGCGGGCTGCTCGCCCGCACGCTGTTCGGCGGGTCGCGCGTCGCGGCCGATCACGAATGGGTGCCGTCGGCGGTGTTCAGCCAGCCCGAGGTCGCGACGGTCGGGCTCACCGAGTCGACCGCGCGCGACCTGTACGACGGCGACGTCGACATCTACCGTACGTCGTTCAAGGCGCTGCGCCATACGCTGTCGGGCCGCGACGAACGCACGCTGATGAAGCTCGTCGTTGCGCGCGACAGCCAGCGCGTGGTCGGCGCGCACATGGTCGGCCGCGATGCGGGCGAGATCATCCAGGGCATCGCGATCGCGATTCGCGCGGGCGCGACGAAGGCGCAGTTCGACGACACGATCGGCATCCATCCGACCGCGGCCGAGGAGTTCGTGACGATGCGGCAGAAGGTGGCCGACTAGCGGCAGCGGCACGCGCGGGCAGCGGAGGAGACGGCCGTGCTGCGGCGCGGCCATGATCCCGATGGCCCGCCGCCGCTCAATGCACGCCGAACGCGTCGAGCAGCCGGTACCAGCTCATCGCGAGCACGAGCGCCGGCGTGCGCAGCGCCTCGCCGCCCGGGAAGTCGCGATGGCGGATCTTGTCGAACAGGTCGAAGCGGCTCGCCTGTCCATTGATCGCCTCGGCGATCAGCTTGCCCGCGAGCGCGGTCGTGTTCACGCCGTGCCCCGAGAACCCCTGCGCGAAGTACATCGTCGGTGCGACGCGGCCGAAGTGCGGCGCGCGGTTCATCGTGATGTCGACGAAGCCGCCCCACGCGTAATCGACCTTCACGCCCGCGAGCTGCGGGAACGTCTTCAGCATGTCCGCGCGCATCGCCGCGGCGAGATCGCGCGGCTCCCGCGTCGAATAGCTGACCTTGCCGCCCCACACGAGCCGCGTGTCGGGCGCCGGCCGGAAATAGTCGAGCACGAAGCGGCTGTCGCAGATCGCCGCGCGCGCCGGCATCAGCGCGGCGGCGCGCGCGTCGCCGAGCGGTTCCGTTGCGATCACGTAGGTGCCGACCGGCATGATCTTCTTCGACAGCGCGGGCGCGAGCGTGCCGACGAAGGTATTGCACGCGAGCACGACGAAGCGCGCACGCACGTTGCCGCCGCTCGTCTCGACGACATGGCCGCCCGCGACGTCGCGCACGCGCGTCACGCAGCTGTCCTCGTGGAGGCGCACGCCCGCATCGGTCGCCGCGCGGGCGAGGCCGAGCGTGTAGTTCAGCGGATGGAGGTGGCCGCTGTCCGGGTCGTACAGGCCGCCGCAATAGCGCTCGGACTGCACGTAGTCGCCGAGTTCGTCGTCTTCGACGAAGTGGAAGCGGTCATAGCCGAAGCGCTTCGCGGCTTCGTCGCGCCAGCGTTTCAGCGCGTCGGCGTCGCGCTGGGTGTTCGCGGCGGTCAGGTAGCCGGGCACCAGCGCGCAGTCGATGTCGTGCTTTGCGATGCGCGACTTCACGAGCGACAGCGTTTCGAGCCCCATGTCCCAGATGCGCTTCACGTCGCCTTCCGGCATGAATTGCCCGAACGTGTCGATGTCGCACGCGAACCCGCCGATCAGCTGGCCGCCGTTGCGGCCGCTTGCCGCCCATCCGACCCGCGACGCTTCGAGCACGATCACCGAATGGCCGCGCTCGGCGAGGTTGAGCGCGGCGGACAGGCCCGTGAGGCCCGCGCCGATCACGCACACGTCGGCATCGGTCGTGCCGGCGAGCGGTGCGTGGCGGGTTGTATCGTTGGCGGTCGCCGCGTAGTAGGACGCGACGTGCGGCTGGTTGGCGAATGTCTGCATGGTCAGGAGAACGGAAAAAGTTTGGCTCAGAACAGCTCGCGCACGCGGTGGTACAGCATCCCGAGTTCGAGCGCGGGTTGCCGCCAGGCGTCGCCGCCGGGGAACCGGCGATGACGCAGGCGCGCGAACAGGTCGAACGTGCGCGTGTCGCCCGCGATCGCGCCGGCGACCGCGCGCCCGGCGATGCCGGTGAGCGCGACGCCGTGCCCGCTGAAGCCCTGGACGTAGAAGAAGTTCGGATCGAGCGCACCGAAATCCGGCGCGCGGTTGCGCGTGACGTCGACGAAGCCGCCCCACGCGTGGTCGACGCGCACGTCGCCGAGCTGCGGGAACACGCCGGCCATGCGGCGCCGGATCGTTTCGGCGAGCGTGGCGGGCGACGCGCCGGCCGAATTCGCGCGGCCGCCGAACAGCATCCGGTGGTCGGCCGACAGCCGGAAATAGTCGAGGAAGAAGTTGTTGTCGCACACGGCTTCGCGCTGCGCGATCAGCGCGTCGGCGCGCGCCTGGCCGAGCGGCTCGGTCGCGATGATGTATGACGCGATCGGCGCGATGCGGGCGGCCGTCGCGGCCGGCAGCACGCCGCCGGGGCCCGCGTTGCAGCACGACACGACGAAGCGGCAGCGCACGTCGCCCGACGGCGTGCGCACGACGGGCCGCGCGCCGCGCACGACGTCGAGCGCGGGCGTATGCGCGTACAGCGCGACGCCCTCGCGGCGCGCGGCATCGGCGAGGCCGAGGCAGTACTTGAGCGGATGCAGGTGGCCCGACAGCGGATCGTGCACGCCGGCCAGATAGCGGGTCGACGCGATGCGCGTACGGATCTCGGCGGTATCGAGCCACGCGAGCGAAGGATGGCCCCAGCGCGACGTCGCGGCATCCATCCACGCGCGCAGGTCGTCGATGCGGCGCGGCTTCGTCGCGACCGTCAGGTAGCCGCGCGTGAAATCGCAGTCGATCCCGTAGCGCGCGATCCGCTCGGCGATCAGCGCGACGCCGTCGAGCGACAGCGACCACGCGGCGCGCGCGCCGTCGGCGCCGAGTTGCCGTTCGATCTCCTCGTCCTTCGCGAAGCCGGTGATCGCCTGGCCGCCGTTGCGTCCCGACGCGCCCCAGCCGGGGCGGTGCGCGTCGATCACCGCGACGGACAGCCCGCGTGCGCGGCAGTCGAGCGCCGTCGACAGGCCGGCGAAGCCGGCGCCGATCACGCAGACGTCGACGTCGATCGTCCCGTCGAGCGCAGGGTCGTCCACGGCGGGGCGCACGGCCGTCGCTTCGTAGTACGAGTCGCGCGCGAGCGCATCGGCGCGGCGGGTGAAAGACTGCGTCATGAATCCGACTCCCTCGTTGCAGCCGGCGGCGGTGCAGGGCGCACCGTCATCCGGCCGGTAGAAACGGCGCGGGACGCCGTGCGCGCGGCACGGCGTCCCGCGCGAACTGCATCAGAACGAATAGATGAACTGCGTCGCGAGCAGGTCGTTGGACTTGCCGTACGATCCGTCGTTGCGCAGGAACACCTTGTTGTTCGCCCAGTCGTGCCGGTATTCGACCTTCACGGTGATCTGCTGGGTCGGATAGAACAGCAGGTCGAGCGCGACGTCCTGACGCACGGCCCCCTTGCACTCGAAGCCCAGGCCGCCGTTCGCCTGCGACGTCGCGCGGCAGTCCGCATCGACGCCGAAGCCGTTGTACGGATCCATCCCGTTGCTGTTCAGCGCGATGCCGCCGCCGCCGCCGCCGTTCTTGCTGTTCACGAGCGCGTCGTAGCGCAGCGTCACGCCCATGCGGCCGACCACCGGCGCGTTGAACTTGCGGTGCGCGAGCAGCGACAGGCCATACCATTGCGCAAGCCCGCCGTTGTATGCCGCATGCTGCTGCTGGCCGTAGTCGAGCTCGGCGTTGTACTGGATGTCGGCCAGCGTGTAGGTCGCGTCGACCTCGCCGAAGAAGAACGTGCCGTACGCTTTCGGCGCGGCGCCGCCCGGGCCGTAATGCACGTTGCCCTGATCGTCGATCGCGCTGGCCAGCGTCTGGCGGCCGATGTTGATCGACCCGCCGATGTCGAGCGCGCTCGACCACGTATAGTCCGCGCGCGCGGTGAAGGTCGGCACCTTGTTGCTGGTCGTGATCGGATCGCCGAGCGCGTTGGTGCCCGTCTGCGTGACCGAGCCGTACGTGCGGTACTGCTCGTTGCCGACGAAGAACTTCCACGCCCAGTTGCCCTTCGTGTAGTTCGCGCCCGCGCCGACGTAGCTGCCCGGATCCGAGAAATCGTACAGCAGGTTGTGCGTGAGCGTGAGCATCTGGTTCGACTGCTGCACCTCGTAGCCGCCGAAGCTCGGGATCAGGCCGGCGACCAGCGTGGTCGACGCGGTGATCGGCACGTTGATGACCGCCGTGTTCAGCAGGTTGTCGGTGATCGAGCCGCGCGAGTTCTGCAGCAGCGTGATGCCGTTGCCGCGGTTCGGCATCAGCGTGATTTCCGCCGACGGCGCCATCGGGCCGACGCCGAACGTCTTCTTGATGTCGAGGTACAGATCGCCGAACGTGCTGTTGAAGTAGTTGTACGCGTTCTCGTGGTTCGCGAACAGGAACGACGACGTGCCGGCCGCGCGGTTGTAGATGTAGGTCGGGTCGATGTAGCCCGTCACCGACAGGCCGGCGAGCGGGCCCGTGTTGGCCGCGTCCGTCAGCGAGTCGACCTTCAGCTGCTGGTTCGCGATCTGCTGCTTCATTTCGCTGACCTCGTCGTTGGTCAGCGCGGCCTGCGCACGGCCGTAATCCGGCGAGCCCGGATCGGCGGCCACGGCGACGACCTTGCCGCCGCCGGCCGTACCGGCACTCGCGCCGGACGTTGCGACTGCCGCACCGCCCGGCTTCGCGGCGAGTTGCGCCTGCATCGCCTTCATCTGTTTCTGCAGCGCCGCGACCTGCGCCTGCAGCGCCTTGATCTCGGCGGATGTGGAACCGGCCAGCGCGATGCCCGGCAACGCGCCGGCCACCAGCAGGCAGATCAGTTTCTTCTTCATTGCGGATTCTCCTTGTCGTGCGCCTGTCAACTTGCGATCGGTTCGCGCGCCGCATGGCGCGGCGCGCGGGTCTTGTTATCGATGAATGGAAAAGGGGCGGTCACGCCACCGCGAACGCCGCCTTCATGTCGGCGATGCGGCGCCGTTCGCGTGCGATCATCATCCGGTTCACGACGATCACGCCGATCGTCACGGCCGTGATGAACAGCGTCGCCAGTGCGTTCATCTCCGGGTTCAGCCCCAGCCGCACGCGCGAGAACACCACCAGCGGCAGCGTCGTCGAGCCGGGCCCCGACAGGAACGCCGACAGCACCAGATCGTCGATCGACAGCGTGAACGACAGCAGCCACCCGGACAGCAGCGCCTGCGAGATCAGCGGCAGCGTCACCACGAAGAACACCTTCAGCGGCGTTGCACCGAGATCCAGCGCCGCCTCTTCCAGCGACTTGTTCATCTCCTTCACGCGCGACTGCACGATGATCGCCACGTACGACACGCACAGCATCACGTGGCCGATCCAGATCGTCACCATCCCGCGCCCCTTCGGCCAGCCGAACATCTGCTCCAGCGCAACGAACAGCAACAGCAGCGAGATGCCCTGGATCACTTCCGGAATCACCAGCGGCGCGTTGATCATCCCCGTATACAGCGTGAAGCCCTTGAAGCGGCCGAAGCGCGCGAGCACGAAGCCCGCCCACGTGCCGATCACGACCGACGCGGTGGCCGTCAGCAGGCCGATCTTCAGCGACAGCCACGCGGCGGTCAGCAGCTCGTCGTCCTCCAGCAGCGCCGAGTACCACTTCAGCGAGAAGCCCGACCACACCGTCACCAGCTTCGACTCGTTGAACGAGTACACGACCAGGCTGATGATCGGGATGTACAGGAACAGGAAGCCGAAGGCGAGAACGCCCGTCGACAGCGGTTTGCTCGGCTTGATCATTTCGCGTCCTCCAGTTCCTTGACCTGGTAGTACTGGAACAGCGCCATCGGCACCAGCAGCAGCAGCACCATCGCGACCGTCACCGCGGACGCCATCGGCCAGTCCATGTTGTTGAAGAATTCATCCCACATCACGCGGCCGATCATCAGCGTGTCGGCGCCGCCGAGCAGTTCAGGAATCACGTACTCGCCCACCGCCGGGATGAACACCAGCAGGCTGCCGGCGATGATCCCGTTCTTCGACAGCGGCAGCGTGATCCGCGTGAACGCGACCCACGGCTTGGCACCCAGGTCGTACGCGGCCTCGAGCAGCGTGAGGTCCATCTTCACGAGGTGCGCGTACAGCGGCATCACCATGAACGGCAGGTACGAATAGACCATCCCGATGTAGACGCCCGCGTCGCTGTGGTACAGCCGCAGCGGCGTGTGGATGATGCCGAGCGCGATCAGCGTGTGGTTCAGCAGGCCGTCATCCTTCAGGATCCCGATCCATGCGTACACGCGGATCAGGAACGACGTCCAGAACGGCAGCATCACGGCCATCATCAGCACGTTGCGGCGGTTCGGTTCGGAGCGCGCGATGTAGTACGCCATCGGATAGCCGATCAGCAGGCACAGCACCGTCGATACGGCGGCCATCTTCAGCGAGCTGAGGTAGGTCGCGACGTACAGGTCGTCCTGCAGCAGGAACGCGTAGTGCGACAGCTGCAGCGCGAAGTGCACGACGCCGTCCTTGAACTCGACGAGCGACGTGTACGGCGGGATGCCCATCACCTGGTCGGCGAAGCTGATCTTCAGCACGAGAACGAACGGCAGCGCGAAGAAGATCGCGAGCCACACGAACGGCACGCCGATCGCGACGCTGCGGCCCGACGGCAGGAAGCGCGACAGCAGGTCGAAACGGCCCGGGCGGGAGCGGCCGGCGCCGGTGCGCGCGGCGCCGGTCGACACCGGCGCGGACGGAGTGGAAGCGGAGGTTCTCATCGTGTCGTCCTCACTGCGTCAGCACGACGCCGCTGGCCGGCGACCACGACACGAACACGTCGTCGTTCCACGCCGGCGCGTTGTCGTTCATCAGGTGCGAACTCGACAGGTTCGATACCACCGTCTTGCCGCTCGGCAGGCGCACGTGATAAAGCGAGTAGCTGCCCATGTACGCGATGTCGGTCACGACGCCGCGTGCCCAGTTGTGTTTCGAGCCCGGCTTCTCGCGCGACACGTGAATGCGTTCCGGGCGCACCGAGATGCCGACCGGCATGCCGAGCGGGCCCGTGACGCCGTGGCTCACGTACATGCGTGCTTCGAGGTCGTCGCTCTCGACGAAGATGTGATCGGGTTCGTCCTCGACGACGCGGCCTTCGAACAGGTTGGTCGAGCCGATGAATTCGGCCGAGAAACGGCTGTTCGGGAACTCGTACACTTCGCCCGGCGCGCCGATCTGCACGATCTTGCCTTCGCTCATCACCGCGAGGCGGCTCGCCATCGTCATCGCCTCTTCCTGGTCGTGCGTGACCATCACGCAGGTCACGTCGACCTTCTCGATGATGTTCACGAGTTCGAGCTGGGTCTTCTGGCGGATCTTCTTGTCGAGCGCGGACATCGGCTCGTCGAGCAGCAAGAGCTTCGGTCGCTTGACCAGCGAGCGCGCGAGCGCGACGCGCTGCTGCTGGCCGCCGGAGAGTTGATGCGGCTTGCGCTGCGCATACTTGCTCATCTGCACGAGCGCGAGCGCATCGGTCACGCGCTCCTTGATTTCGTTCTTCGGCGTGCCTTCCTGCTTCAGGCCGAACGCGACGTTCGATTCGACCGTCATGTGCGGAAACAGCGCGTACGACTGGAACATCATGTTCACCGGGCGGCGGTACGGCGGCAGCGACGCAAGATCTTCGCCGTCGACGAAGATCTTGCCGGAGGTGGCCGTCTCGAGCCCGGCGAGCATGCGCAGCAACGTCGACTTGCCGCAGCCCGAGCTGCCGAGCAGCGCGAACAGCTCGTTCTTCGCGATCGTCAGGTTCACGTTGTCGACGGCGGTGCTGTCGCCGAATTTCTTCACGACGTTTTCGATGCGCACGAACGCGTCGTTTTGCGTACGGGCCGCGGTGGCCGGTTGGGTCTGTCGTGCAGCTGCGGAAGAGGGTATCGATTGCATGGGATTCACCATTCGTTCTTCACGGATTGCAGGCGTGAGCGTCCCCGCGCGAGGCGCGCAATGCGACTCACGGACAACGGCTCGTGCCGGATGGAACAGTGCGCGCGACGCGCGCGGGCGGACGGAGGTCCGCGGATCTCAGGCGGGCAGGCGTGAAGCGATGCCTGCGCCGCCGGAATGCATGGCGATCAGTGGCCGGTCTTCAGTTGGGCCCACAGGCGGTTCTCGAGGCGCAGGATGTCGGCCGGCATCGGCTTCATCAGCACCATCTTCTTCAGCACGTCTTCAGGCGGATAGACGGTCGGGTCCTGCGCGACGGCCGGCGTGACGAACGGGTGCGCGGCCTTGTTCGCGGTCGGGTAGAACACCGTGTTGGTGATCGCCGCGTTGACCTTCGGATCGGACACGTAGTTGATCCACTTCAGCGCGGCTTCCGGGTGCGGCGCATCCTTCGGGATCACCATCACGTCGAACCACAGCAGGCCGCCTTCCTTCGGGTTCGAGAACTTGATGTCGTACGAGCGCTTCGCTTCCGCCGAGCGGCGGTGCGCGATGCCGACGTCGCCCGACCAGCCGAGCACGACGCACACGTCGTTGTTCGCGAGGTCGTTGATGTAGCCGGACGAGTTGAACTGGGTGATGTACGGGCGGACTTTCTTCAGGACTTCGAAGGCAGCCTGGTAATCGCCGGGGTTCGTGCTGTTCGGGTTCTTGCCCATGTATTGCAGCGTGGCGGCGAACACGTCGACGGCCTGGTCGAGGAACGACACGCCGCAGCTCTTCAGCTTCTCCATGTTGGCCGGGTCGAACACCAGTGCCCAGCTGTCGACGGGCGCCTTGTCGCCGAGTGCCTTCTTCACCGCCTGCGCGTTGTAGCCGATGCCGTCCGTGCCGTAGGCCCAGGGCACGCCGTACTGGTTGCCCGGATCGGCGTCCGAGATCATCTTCATCAGCAGCGGATCGAGGTTCGCGAGGTTCGGGATCTTCGACTTGTCGAGCTTCTGGTACACGCCGGCCTGGATCTGCTTGGCCATGTAGTTCGACGTCGGCACGACGATGTCGTAGCCCGAACTGCCGGCAAGGAGCTTCGCCTGAAGCGTGTCGTCGCTGTCGTAGTTGTCGTACTTGACGTGGATACCCGTCTGCTTCTGGAAGTTCGGGATCGTGTCGGGTGCGATGTAGTCGGACCAGTTGTAGACGTTCAGCTCGTCGGCGGCGCGCGCCGACGGGCTGGCGACCGACGTGAACGCGGCCGCGGCGGCAAGGGCGGCAACGGAACAGGCTTGGCGAAGAAAGCAGGCACGCATGGTGGAGTTCCCCTGGTTATGGCAGCGTGCGGCGCCCGCCGCACGCCTGTAGGCTAGGCCGTTAAGAAATACCCAGTTGCTGGGCGGTTGCATCGACGGCCTTCTTCGCCTTCGACACGAGTTCATCGATTTCCTGGCGCGAGATCACGAGCGGCGGCGACAGCAGCATCCGGTCGCCGGTCGCACGCATGATCAGGTTGCCGTTGAAGCAGAAGTCGCGGCAGATCGTGCCGACGTCGCCGCCGTTCGCGAAGCGGCGGCGTTCGGCCGGCGCTTCGGCAAGCTGCAGGCTCGCGACGAGGCCATGGCCGTGCACTTCGCCGACGATCGGGTGGCGCGCGAAGGTTTCGCGCATCAGCGCCTGGAAGTACGGGCCCGTGTCGGTCTTCACGCGCTCGACGATCCCTTCGTCGCGCAGCAGCTTCAGGTTCGCGACCGCGACGGCCGCGGCAACCGGGTGCCCCGAGTACGTGAGGCCGTGGTTGAATTCGCCGTTGTCGATGAT
>NZ_JAAGPP010000117.1:0-30367 GCF_017104975.1 Burkholderia sp. Ac-20344 | reverse complement strand
TGCGGGTCGTGCAGCGGCGCGAGCCACGCGGCGACGTCGCTGCGGTGCGATGCGATCTCGATGCCGATCGCGCCCTGGCCCGCGGCGGGCGGGCTCGCCTCGACGTCGAGCAGCGCGCGGATCCGCGCTTCGAGGCCGAGGCGCTTCAGGCCGGCGGCCGCGAGGATGATCGCCGCGTAGTCGCCGCGGTCGAGCTTCGACAGGCGCGTGTCGAGGTTGCCGCGCAGCGGCAGCACGTCCAGGTGCGGATAGCGCGAGCGCAGCATCGCCTCGCGGCGCAGGCTCGACGTGCCGACCACGGCGCCGGCCGGCAGCGCGTCGAGCGACGCGTAGTCGTTCGATACGAATGCATCGCGCGGATCTTCGCGCGCCATGATCGCGGCGAGCGAAAAGCCGTCGGGCAGCGCCATCGGCACATCCTTCAGCGAATGCACGGCGAGATCGGCGCGGCCATCGGCCAGTGCGGCCTCCAGTTCCTTCACGAACAGGCCCTTGCCGCCGACCTTCGACAGCGTGCGATCGAGAATCTGGTCGCCGCGCGTCGTCATCCCGAGGATTTTCACGTCACAAGCTGGATATAATTTGCGCAGCGCATCACGCACATGTTCGGCTTGCCACATCGCCAGGCGGCTCTCGCGCGAAGCAATCGTCAACGTCGCGGGCGCTTGTGCCTGTTGCGGCCCGGCCGCAGGGGTCTCGGAATTCATTGCTGGAACATCGAAGGACGGGATTGAAGATCGAACAATGGTAGCACGCACGCCCCGGCCCGCCCGGGCCCGGAGCCTGCGCCAGGCCTGCCGCCGAGCGGGTCGCGGCGCCGATGCGCGGATGTGCCGCACGTAGCTGGTTGCTTGACCGTAGTTTCGCAGTTTCCGCAGTTCCTTTTGACTCGAGCTTTCCCAAGGAAATTCATCGTGAAGTCTTCCGGATCGGCGCGTACGGCGCGCCGCAATGCTGCCCAGTCCTCCTCCGACGCCTCGACGGACACCGTCGCCACCACCGCGAACGGCCGTGCGAAAACGGCAACGAAACCGAAAGACCCGATACGTCAGACAAAACGCACGACGAAAGCCGCCGGTTCGGCTACCCGTACGGCGGGGGCGAAGAAGCCCGGCACACGCACGCGCGAAGACAAGGACGGTCCGCTGTTCGACGACATCCGCTTCCTCGGCCGCCTGCTCGGCGACGTCGTGCGCGAGCAGGAAGGCGACACCGTGTTCGACGTCGTCGAGACGATTCGCCAGACCGCGGTCAAGTTCCGCCGCGAGGACGACAGCGAAGCCGCGCAGACGCTCGAGAAGAAGCTGCGCAAGCTGACGCCGGAGCAGACGGTGAGCGTCGTGCGCGCGTTCAGCTATTTCTCGCATCTCGCGAACATCGCAGAAGACCGCCACCACAACCGCCGCCGCCGCATCCACGCGCTGGCCGGCTCCGCGTCGCAGCCCGGCACGGTCGCGTACGCGCTGGAACAGCTGAAGACGACCGGCAACGCGTCGAAGCGGCTGCTGCAGCGCTTCTTCGACGATGCGCTGATCGTGCCGGTGCTGACCGCGCACCCGACCGAAGTGCAGCGCAAGAGCATCCTCGACGCGCAGCACGACATCGCGCGCCTGCTCGCCGAGCGCGACCAGGAGCTGACGAGCCGTGAGCGCCAGTACAACGAATCGATGCTGCGCGCGCGCGTGACCGCGCTGTGGCAGACCCGCATGCTGCGCGACTCGCGCCTGACGGTCGGCGACGAGATCGAGAACGCGCTGTCGTACTACCGCGCGACGTTCCTCGACGAACTGCCCGCGCTGTACGGCGACATCGAGGCCGCGCTCGCCGAGCACGGCCTGTCGGCGCGCGTACCCGCGTTCTTCCAGATGGGCAGCTGGATCGGCGGCGACCGCGACGGCAATCCGAACGTGACCGCGCCGACGCTCGACGAGGCGATCAACCGCCAGGCCGCGGTGATCCTCGAGCACTACCTGGAACAGGTGCACAAGCTCGGCGCCGAGCTGTCGGTATCGAACCTGCTCGTCGGCGCGAACGACGCCGTGAAGGCGCTCGCGGCAGCCTCCCCCGACCAGTCGCCGCACCGCGTCGACGAGCCGTATCGTCGCGCGCTGATCGGCATCTACACGCGCCTCGCCGCAAGCGCGCGCGTGCGTCTCGGCGAAGGCACGGTGCCGGTGCGCAGCGCGGGCCGCGGCGCGCCGCCCGTGCGCGCAATCCCGTATGCGGATTCCGAAGCGTTCGTCGCCGACCTCAAGGTGCTGACCGCGTCGCTCGACGAACACCACGGCACGTCGCTCGCCGCGCCGCGCCTCGCGCCGCTCGTGCGCGCGGCCGAAGTGTTCGGCTTCCATCTCGCGAGCATCGACCTGCGCCAGAGCTCCGATATCCACGAAGCCGTGGTCGCCGAGCTGTTCGCGCGCGCGGGCGTCGAGGCCGACTACGCGGCGCTCGCCGAGGAAGACAAGCTGCGCGTGCTGCTCGCCGCGCTCGCCGATCCGCGTCCGCTGCGCTTGCCGTACTTCGAATATTCGGCGCTCGCGCAGAGCGAGCTCGGCGTGTTCGAGAAGGCACGCGAAGTCCGCGCGCAATTCGGTGCACGCGCGGTGCGCAACTACATCATTTCGCATACGGAAACCGTCAGCGACCTCGTCGAGGTGCTGCTGCTGCAGAAGGAGACGGGCCTGCTCGAAGGCGCGCTCGGCGTGCCCGGCGGCGATGCGCGGAACAGCCTGATGGTGATCCCGCTGTTCGAAACGATCCCCGACCTGCGCGACGCCGCGCGCATCATGCGCGAATACTTCGCTCTGCCGGGCATCGACGCGCTGATCGCGCACCAGGGCGCCGAGCAGGAAGTGATGCTCGGCTATTCGGACAGCAACAAGGACGGCGGCTTCCTCACGTCGAACTGGGAGCTGTATCGCGCGGAGCTCGCGCTCGTCGACCTGTTCCGCGACCGCAAGATCACGCTGCGCCTGTTCCACGGCCGCGGCGGCACGGTCGGTCGAGGCGGCGGCCCGACCTACCAGGCGATCCTGTCGCAGCCGCCGGGCACCGTGAACGGCCAGATCCGCCTGACCGAACAGGGCGAGGTGATCGCGAGCAAGTTCGCGAACCCCGAGATCGGCCGCCGCAACCTCGAGACGGTCGTCGCCGCGACGCTCGAGGCGACGCTCCTGCCGCAGAACAACGCGCCCGCACAGCTGCCGGCGTTCGAGGCGGCGATGCAGACGCTGTCCGATTCGGCGATGGCCGCGTACCGCGCGCTCGTCTATGAAACCCCGGGCTTCACCGACTACTTCTTCTCGTCGACGCCGATCACCGAGATCGCCGAGCTGAACATCGGCAGCCGCCCCGCTTCGCGCAAGCTGCAGGATCCGAAGCAGCGCAAGATCGAGGACCTGCGCGCGATTCCGTGGGGCTTCTCGTGGGGCCAGTGCCGGCTGCTGCTGACCGGCTGGTACGGCTTCGGCAGCGCGGTGAGTGCGTATCTCGACGGCGCGCAGGACGACGCCGAACGCACGAAGCGCGTCGCGCTGCTGAAGAAGATGAACAAGACCTGGCCGTTCTTCGCGAACCTGCTGTCGAACATGGACATGGTGCTCGCGAAGACGGATCTCGCGGTCGCGTCGCGCTATGCGCAGCTGGTCTCCGACCGCAAGCTGCGCAAGCACGTGTTCGAGCGGATCGTCGCGGAATGGGAGCGCACGTCGCAGGCGCTGGCGGAAATCACCGGGCAAGAAGGCCGCCTCGCGACCAACCCGCTGCTCGCGCGCTCGATCAAGAACCGCTTCCCGTACCTCGATCCGCTGAACCACCTGCAGGTCGAGCTGATCAAGCGCCACCGCGCGGGTGACACGAACGCGCGGCTGCGCCGCGGGATTCACCTGACGATCAACGGGATCGCGGCCGGCCTGCGCAACACGGGCTGATCCGCAAGCGGCGCGGTGTGATGCCGCGCTGGCCGGCATCGTGAAAGCCGCGATACGCCACCGTACTCACGGTGCGTATCGCGGCTTTTTTCATGTGCGGGCGAAACCGAGCAGGCACATCTCGCGCTCAGCTCGCGTCGATCAGCAGCGCGTCGTGTTCGAACGAGCCGTCGGGCTGCACCGCGTAGTAGCCGCGCACCTCGTCCGGCGCATGCGCCCACAGCGCGCGAATGCCCGTGACGCTGTCGGCCGGCGTGCGGATGCGCGCGACCCACGTATCGAAATCGATCGGCAGCCGCCAGCGGCTGTGCACGTGCGCGTCGAAGCCTGCATCGCGGAACATCGCGAGCCATTCGTCCGCGCGGTAGTCGCGCACGTGCGACGCGTCGCGCAGCACTTCCGCGGCCTGCAGGTACGTATCGAGGAGCGGATGGTCGTTGCCGGCGATGTCGATCATCAGCACGCGGCCGCCCGGTTTCAGCACGCGGCGCACCTCGGCGAGCGCCGCGCGCATGTCGTGCCAGTGGTGCGCGCTCATCCGGCTCACGACCCAGTCGAACGTCGCCGTGTCGAACGGCAGTTGCTCGGCCGGGCCCTGCTGCGTACGGATATTTGCGAGCCCGCGCTCGCGCGCGGCGGCGTCGACGGTCGTGAGCATCTGCGCGGCGAGATCGTAGGCGACCACGTCGCGCACGTGCGGCGCGACCGCGAAGCTCGCATGGCCGGCGCCGCAGCCGAGATCGAGCACCGCGGCATCGGGTGTTGCGCGTACCGCGTCGGCGAGCGTCTGCAGATCGGCGCCCGTCGCGTGGACCGTGCTCGTGAGATAGGCGGCGGCCGTCGTACCGAATGCGTCGGCGACCTGGTCGTGGTGTTTCATCGTTCGCTCCTTTATATGTCGACGGCAATTCGCGCTTTAGCGCTTACTGCCGCCCCATGCCTTGCGCACTCGACCGGCGCTTGTTCCGGCCCCATGAAACGCGTTTTGTGGGACGCGCGCTGCCCTGCCAGCGCGCGAGCCGCTACAATAGGCCTGCGTTTGTACCAGTACAAGTTAAGCAGTTATTCTGGTATTCGATACACCTGTCTGATCGTTGCCGCGTCCCCGCTTCCATTTCGCCGTTTCCGCATGAACCACCCGTCCTCCGCCCCCGTCCCGCCGCTCGACGCCACGCCCGCCCGCGCACTCGGCGAATTCATCCGCGCCCACCGCGAGCGGCTGTCGCCGCAGGCCGTCGGCCTGCCGCCCGGCCCGCGCCGCCGCACGCCGGGGCTGCGGCGCGAAGAAGTCGCGCAGCTGTGCGGCGTCAGCCCGACCTGGTACACATGGATCGAACAGGGCCGCCCCGTGTCGGCGTCGGCCGACGCGCTCGCGCGCATCGCCGTCGCGCTGCAACTGTCGAAGGCCGAGCGCGCATACCTGTTCGAACTGGCCGCGCAGCGCGACCCGGCCGAGCCCGACGTCGCGGGCGGCGACCTGCCGCCGACGCTCGCCGCGACCGTCGCGGCAATCGCAACGCCCGCGTACGTGCTCGACCGGCAATGGAACGCACTCGCATGGAACGCGCCGGCCGCCGCGCTGTTCTCCGGCTGGCTCGACGGCGAGCACGACCGAAACCTGCTGCGCTTCACGTTCATGTCGCCGGCCGCACGCACGCTGATCGTCGACTGGGAAACCCGCGCGCGGCGGCTCGCAGCCGAATTCCGCGCCGATTCGATCCGTCACCTGACCGATGCCCCAACGCGTGCGCTGATCGACGCGCTGACCGCCGGCAGCGATGCCTTCGCGCAGTACTGGGCATCGCAGGACGTGTTCGAACGCGAAGGCGGCCTGCGCGAATTCGACCATCCGGCCGACGGCCGCCTCGTGTACCAGCAGATCACGCTGAAGCCCGCGCACCGCGAGGACCTGAAGCTGGTCGTGCTCGTGCGCGACTGAACGGGCCGGCCACGGCCGGCGGCCCGCCGCGAACGGCTGCGCGCCGCGGCGGGCAGGCCCGCGAATGTTAGAATCGCAGGATTCCTCGGCGGCGCACGCCGCTCAATCTCCCTTCGAAGAATCGCCATGACGTCCCAACTGCACAAAAAGGGCGAGGCCTGGTCGGCCCGCTTCTCGGAACCGATGTCCGAGCTGGTCAAGCGCTACACGTCGTCGGTATTTTTCGACAAGCGCCTCGCGCTCGTCGACATCGCCGGCTCGCTCGCGCACGCGAACATGCTCGCCGCGCAGAAGATCATCAGCGCCGACGACCTGGCCGCGATCGAACGCGGGATGGCGCAGATCAAGGGCGAGATCGAGCGCGGCGAATTCGAATGGCAGCTCGACCTCGAAGACGTCCACCTGAACATCGAGGCGCGCCTGACCGCGCTGATCGGCGATGCCGGCAAGCGCCTGCACACGGGCCGCTCGCGCAACGACCAGGTCGCGACCGACATCCGCCTGTGGCTGCGCGGCGAGATCGACCGCATCGGCGGCCTGCTGAACGACCTGCGCGGCGCGCTGCTCGACCTCGCGGAACAGAACGCCGACACGATCATGCCGGGCTTCACGCACCTGCAGGTCGCCCAGCCCGTCACGTTCGGCCACCACCTGCTCGCGTACGTCGAGATGTTCTCGCGCGACGCGGAGCGCATGCGCGACTGCCGCACCCGCGTGAACCGCCTGCCGCTCGGCGCAGCCGCACTCGCCGGTACGAGCTACCCGATCGACCGTCACGCCGTGGCGAAGACGCTCGGCTTCGACGGTATCTGCACGAACTCGCTCGACGCCGTATCCGATCGCGACTTCGCGATCGAATTCACGGCCGCCTCCGCGCTCGTGATGACGCACGTGTCGCGCTTCTCCGAAGAGCTCGTGCTGTGGATGAGCCCGCGCGTCGGCTTCATCGACATCGCCGACCGCTTCTGCACCGGCAGCTCGATCATGCCGCAGAAGAAGAACCCGGACGTGCCCGAGCTCGCGCGCGGCAAGACGGGCCGTGTGAACGGCCACCTGATGGCGCTGCTGACGCTGATGAAGGGCCAGCCGCTCGCGTACAACAAGGACAACCAGGAAGACAAGGAACCGCTGTTCGACACGGTCGACACCGTCGCCGACACGCTGCGGATCTTCGCCGAGATGGTTGCCGGCATCACCGTGAAGCCGGACGCGATGCGCGCGGCCGCGCTGCAGGGCTTCTCGACCGCCACCGACCTCGCCGACTACCTGGTGAAGCGCGGCCTGCCGTTCCGCGATGCGCACGAAGCCGTCGCGCACGCCGTGAAGATCTGCGACGACCGCGGTATCGACCTGGCCGACCTGACGCTCGACGAAATGAAGCAGGAGCTGCCGAACGTCGCGCACCTGATCGGCGAAGACGTGTTCGGCTACCTGACGCTCGAGGGTTCGGTCGCCAGCCGCAACCACCCGGGCGGCACCGCGCCCGACCAGGTGCGTGCGGCGGTCAAGGCTGCCCGCGCCGCACTCGGCCAGTAAGCCCGCTGTTCCGGACGGACGCCTTCGGCGTCCGTTTTTCATTCGGGCGGCCGTCGCGCCGCCCATTGCCTGCCCTGCTTCCCGAATGCCGCCGATGACCTTTTCCGCCGCACTCTTCGACATGGACGGCCTGCTCGTCGATTCCGAGCGGACCATCATGAACACGTGGATCGACGTGTCGAATGCGCACGGCGTCACGCTGACCGCCACCGACTACCTGCAGATCGTCGGCCGCTCGTTCGCCGAGGGCCAGGTCATCCTGGCACGCCTGATCGGCAACCCCGATACGTTCGACGCGGTGCGCACCCGCGTGCGCGAGCAACTCGCGGCGCCCGAACCGCATCCGAAGTTTCCGCTGAAGCCCGGCGCGTTCGCGCTGCTCGACGCACTCGCGCAAGCCGGGATTCCGTGCGCGGTCGCGTCGTCGTCCGCGGGCGACGTGATCCGCGCGCGGCTCGACGCGGTCGGCGTGCTGCCGTTCTTCCGCGCGGTCGCGGGCGGCGACGAAGTCGCGCGCGGCAAGCCCGACCCTGCCGTCTACCGGCTCGCGGCCGAACGCCTCGGCGTGCCGGCGCACCGGTGCGTCGCGTTCGAGGACAGCGACTTCGGCGCGCAGTCGGCCGCCGGCGCGGGCGCATCGGTCGTCACCGTGCCCGACCTGAAGGCGCCGACGCCCGAGATCGTCGCGCTGAGCCTGCATGTGCTCGCCTCGCTCGACGAGGCGGTGGCGCTCGTGCCGTCGTGGTTCGGCCTGCAGCGTACGTAGCCACCCACACGATCGGCACGCCGCCGCCAAATGCAAAACGGGCACCCTCGGGTGCCCGTTTTGCTGTCTCGCCGAACCATCGGCATCGCGATTGCGCTTATTTGTTGCCGGCTGTCTCCGACAACCGCTTCATCGTCGCGATGCGCGCGCCGATCAGGTCGACGCGGCCGTCCTCGCCGACGAGCGGTGCCGTCGCATCGCGGAACCCGACCCACGCGCGCTGCGCGCGTACGAGCGTCGCGGCCGAATGCGCGGGCATCTTGCGGCGCAGCTTCTGGTAATAGCGGTTCAGGTCGAACAGCGCGTGCTCGCACGCAGCATCCTGCTCGCACGGCCGCACGCGGCGCACGGCCGGATCGCGCGGCGTGTTCGCCGGCTTGCCGTCCGGTTTGGCCGCCCCCGGGGCCGCGCCCGCACTGCCCTGCGCACCGCTCGTCGCTACCGGTACGGCGGCAGGCGGCGGCGCATAGCGATCGGCCGCGCCGCGCAGCGCCAGCCCGCGATCGCGCACGGGCTGCAGTTGCAGGTCGGCACTCGACATCGCGTACGACGTGCCGCGCGTGGTGTCGTACACGGCCTTCAGCAGATGCACTTCGTCCTTGCGCCACGTGAGCCAATGGCGCTGGCTGTCCTGCCAGCCGCGCCTCGCATCGGCCGGCGCATCCTTCAACAGGCGCTGGTACGCGCCGTCCATCACGCCCTGCCACTGCTGCTGCGCTTCGCCCATGCATTGGATCTGGCCGGCCGGCGAAGACCGGTCGCGCCGCGCGAGGCATTGGCGCATCGCGACGTCGATCGGATCGGCCGCCGCGACTTCCGCGTGCGCGACACCCACGCCCGCCAGCCCTGCCGCTCCTGCCGCCCAGACGACGAGCGCGGCCAGCGCCGCGCGCATCGCCTGGATTCGTCCGTGCGTCGCCATCAGTCGCGCACGCAATCGACGAAGTACTCGACGCGGCCGTTCACCTCTTCCGCGACGAGGCCGTGGATGTCGGTGTGGAAGCCCGGGAAGCGTTCGTTGAAGTCGCGCGCGAACCGCAGGTAGTTCACGATCGTCTTGTTGAAGCGCTCGCCCGGGATCAGCAGCGGAATGCCCGGCGGGTACGGCGTGAGCAGGATGCTCGTCACGCGGCCTTCGAGCTCGTCGAGCGGCACGCGGTCGATCTTGCGGTGCGCGAGCTTCGCGAACGCGTCCGACGGCTTCATCGCCGGTTCCATGTCCGACAGGTACATCTCCGTCGTCAGGCGGGCGATGTCGTTCGCGCGGTACACGTCGTGGATCTGCGTGCACAGGTCGCGCAGGCCGACGCGCTCGTAGCGCGGATGCTGCGCGACGAATTCCGGCAGCACGCGCCACAGCGGCTGGTTGTTGTCGTAGTCGTCCTTGAACTGCTGCAGCTCGGTCACCATCGAGTTCCAGCGGCCCTTCGTGATGCCGATCGTGAACATGATGAAGAACGAGTACAGGCCGGTCTTCTCGACGATGATCCCGTGCTCGGCCAGGTACTTCGTGACGATCGCGGCCGGAATGCCGGTCTCGCCGAACTCGCCGTCGACATCGAGCCCCGGCGTAATGATCGTCGCCTTGATCGGGTCGAGCATGTTGAAGCCTTCCGCCAGCGGGCCGAAGCCGTGCCAGTGGTCGTTCGGCTTCAGCATCCAGTCTTCGCGCGAGCCGATGCCTTCTTCCGACAGGGTGTCCGGGCCCCACACGCTGAAGAACCAGTCGTCACCGTATTCGGCATCGACCTTGCGCATCGCGCGGCGGAAGTCGATCGCCTCGGCGATCGATTCCTCGACGAGCGCGGTGCCGCCCGGCGGCTCCATCATCGCGGCCGCGACGTCGCACGACGCGATGATCGCGTACTGCGGGCTCGTCGACGTGTGCATCAGGTACGCCTCGTTGAAGCGGTGCTTGTCGAACGTGCGGTTCTCCGAATCCTGCACGACGATCTGCGACGCCTGCGAGATGCCCGCGAGCAGCTTGTGCGTCGAGTGCGTCGCAAACACGAGCGCGCCGGTGCGCGGACGGCCGTCGCCGATCGCGTGCATGTCGCGGTAGAAGTCGTGGAACGTCGCGTGCGGCAGCCACGCTTCGTCGAAGTGCAGCGTATCGAGCAGGTCGCCGAGCAGGTCCTTGATCATCTCGACGTTGTAGACCACGCCGTCGTACGTGCTCTGCGTGATCGTCAGGATGCGCGGCTTCAGGTCCGGGTTCTCGCGCATCGCTTCGCGCGCGAACGGGTTCGCCTCGATCTTCTTGCGGATGTTCTCCGGCTTGAATTCATCGCGCGGGATCGGCCCGATGATGCCGAAATGGTTGCGCGTCGGCGTGAGGAACACGGGGATCGCGCCCGTCATCGTGATCGCGTGCAGGATCGACTTGTGGCAGTTGCGGTCGACCAGCACAATGTCGCCCGGTGCGACGGTCGCGTGCCAGACGATCTTGTTCGACGTCGACGTGCCGTTGGTCACGAAGAACAGGTGGTCCGCGCTGAAGATGCGCGCCGCGTTGCGCTCGGACGCCGCGACCGGGCCCGTGTGGTCGAGCAGCTGGCCGAGTTCGTCCACCGCGTTGCAGACGTCCGCACGCAGCATGTTCTCGCCGAAGAACTGGTGGAACATCTGGCCGAGCGGGTTCTTCAGGAACGCGACGCCGCCCGAGTGGCCCGGGCAGTGCCACGAGTACGAGCCTTCGTCCGCGTACTTGACGAGTTCCTTGAAGAACGGCGGCGCGAGCGAGTCGAGATAGACCTTCGCCTCGCGGATGATGTGGCGCGCGACGAACTCCGGCGTGTCCTCGAACATGTGGATGAAGCCGTGCAGCTCGCGCAGGATGTCGTTCGGCAAGTGGCGCGACGTGCGCGTCTCGCCGTACAGGAAGATCGGGATGTCCGCGTTGCGGCGGCGCACTTCGGTGACGAACGCGCGCAGCTCGATGATCGCGGTCGCGAGCTCGGGCAGCTCGCCGTCCTGGCCGGTTTCGCCGAGCATGAGTTCGTCGTCGTCGATCGACAGGATGAAGCACGACGCGCGGCTCGACTGCTGCGCGAACGACGTCAGATCGCCGTAGCTCGTGAGGCCGAGGACTTCGACGCCCTCCTTCTCGATCGCTTCGGCCAACGCCCGGATGCCGGAGCCCGAGATGTTCTCGGAGCGGAAATCTTCGTCGATGATGACGACGGGGAAACGAAACTTCATGGGCGATTCTCCAAAAAGAACGACCGCGGCGCGTCACGCGCAGCGGTCACCCGGAAACTGGTGAGACGTTATGCAACCAGATCAGGTTTTCGGCAGCGTGACACCGCGCTGCCCCTGATACTTGCCGCCGCGATCCGCGTACGACACGTCGCACACTTCGTCGCTCTCGAAGAAGAGCACCTGCGCGACGCCTTCGTTCGCGTAGATCTTCGCGGGCAGCGGCGTGGTGTTCGAGAATTCCAGCGTGACGTAGCCTTCCCACTCGGGTTCGAACGGCGTCACGTTGACGATGATCCCGCAGCGCGCATAGGTCGACTTGCCGAGGCAGACCGTCAGCACGGTGCGCGGGATGCGGAAATATTCGACGGTGCGGGCCAGCGCGAACGAGTTCGGCGGGATGATGCACACGTCGCCCTTGAAATCGACAAACGAACCCTCGTCGAAGTTCTTCGGATCGACGATCGTCGAGTTGATGTTCGTGAAGATCTTGAATTCGTCTGCGCAGCGGATGTCGTAGCCGTAGCTCGACGTGCCGTAGCTGACGATCCGGCGGCCGTCGTCGGACGCGCGGACCTGATCGGGCACGAACGGCTCGATCATCTTGTGCTCTTCGGCCATGCGCCGAATCCATTTGTCGGACTTGATGCTCATGCCAGCCTCCGCCGGGCCGCCCCAAGGAGGCTGGCCGTCCTCTCGGGGGACAGCGAACGAAGTGAGCGTTGGGGTCGTTGCATATTCGGGGCGCCTGGAAACGCTGCGTGACGGGAAACGAAGGCCGCCGATTCAGGACGGCGACCGGGGAAAGGCCGACATTTTACGCGATCATCGGCCCGCGCATGCGGCGGCCGTCAACGGATCACGCCGCAGGCGAGCGCGGGCCCCGCGCCATGGTGCGGAAACGCGGGATCGCTCGCGTCGCGGTGCACCAGCGCCGCGCGGTTCATCGCCGAGCGCACGCCATCGAGGGCCAGATCGGGCGCGACGATAAAGCCTGCCGCGACGCCGTTCGCGTCCGCGTGGATGTTGCCGAGATCGCCGGCGACGCGGGCGCCCGCACGCAGGCGGTCGGCGGCCGGCGCGAACACCTGGCCGGCGCTCGAGCCGTCGCCCGCGTTGCAGTCGCCGCGTTCGTGTACCTGTAAGGCGTGATCGCTGTTCGGCGGCAGGCCGGCCAGGTTGTAGGTAACCTGTACGCCGTCCGGACGCTCGACGAACGTCACCGCGCCGCGCGCCTGCGAGCCGACCGTCGGCTGCAGTTGTGCGTCGGCCCGTTTTTCGTGCGACGAGGAAAAGGAAGTGCAGCCGGCCAACAGGCCCAGCGCGGCGGCGGCCAGCAGCGCGCACTGCACGCGGCCGGCGCGCACGCCGTGATGTCGTTGTTTCATTCGATCCTCATGCCGGCTGGCAGCCGTTTGACACGACGGCCGCGCCGGGCGGGTAAAGGGACCCGGGAAAAGTCGCCATGATACCGCGCCTCGCGGCGCCGTAAACAGCCTGAGGCCCCGCCCCGCAAGGGTTTTACGTATTTTGAACAACGATCGACGGGAACTTCGACGTCATGTCGCGCGATCGCTCGGCAATCGCCAGCGCAACCCCGCGCGCGATGTCGCGGTAGCGACGCGCCAGCGCGCCGTCCGGATCGGCGGCGACCGTCGGCGTGCCGCTGTCGGCGCGCTCACGGATCGCGATGTCGAGCGGCAGGCTGCCGAGCACGTTCACGCCGTAGTCCTTCGCCATCCGCTCGGCCCCGCCGGCGCCGAAGATGTGCTCCTCGTGGCCGCAGTTCGAGCAGATGTGGATGCTCATGTTCTCGACGATGCCGAGGATCGGAATCCCGACCTTCTCGAACATCTTCAGGCCCTTCTTCGCGTCGAGCAGTGCGATGTCCTGCGGCGTCGTGACGATCACCGCGCCCGTGACGGGCACGCGCTGCGCGAGCGTGAGCTGGATGTCGCCCGTGCCGGGCGGCATGTCGACGATCAGGTAGTCGAGCTCGCGCCAGTTGGTCTGGCGCAGCAACTGCTCGAGCGCGGAGGTCGCCATCGGGCCGCGCCACACCATCGGGTTGTCTTCCTCGATCAGGAAGCCGATCGAGTTCGCCTGCAGCCCGTGGCCGACGAGCGGGTTCATCGACTGGTTGTCGGGCGACTCGGGACGCTGGCCGTGGATGCCGAGCATCGTCGGCAGCGACGGGCCGTAGATGTCGGCGTCGAGGATGCCGACCGACGCACCTTCCGCGGCAAGCGCGAGCGCGAGGTTGACGGCCGTCGTGCTCTTGCCGACGCCGCCCTTGCCCGACGCGACCGCCACGATGTTCTTCACGTTCGGCAGCAGTTTCACGCCACGCTGCACCGTGTGCGCGACGATCTCCTGCGACACGGCGACGCGCGCGTCGCGCACGCCGGCCACCGCCCGGAGCGCTGCGGCGACGCGTGCGCGCACGTCGTCGTGCTGGCTGCGCGCGGGATAACCGAGCACCACGTCGAGCGCCACGACGTCGCCGTCGATCGCGACGTTGCGCACGCCCTTGTTCGCCGCATACGGACGGCCGGTATTGGGGTCGACGACGGCCGCCAAAGCGGCGTCGACTTGTGCCCGGTCAATGCTCATCGAAACTCCGTGAAAACGTTTTTCTCGCGCGCAAACGTCAAAAAATATCAAATTACGCTGCGAAATTCGAGAAAAGTGAAAGAATCTGTTGCACGCCATTGCGCGAACGCGCGACCCGGCGCACTCTTCGCGTGCGGCATGCTATGGGGCCAAATCGGCCACTAACCGCCTATATTGTAGAGGCTGACGCGTCGCACTGTCCGAACAGCCACGCTGACGAACAGGGCATGCAGCCACCTCGGCGGCTGCCGCGAGTGCAGGCCTGCCCTCCTTTTTCGGGCGGGCCGCGCAGGGAGCCGTAACTATTGTTGTCGTCGTTGTCGACTCGTTCAACCAAGAGAGGAATCCAAGATGAACATGAAAATCGCGACCCGCTTGTCCGTCTTCGCATTGGCCGGCGCACTGCTGGCAGGCTGCGCTACGCAGCAAGGCAACAACACGGCCGTCGGTACCGGCACGGGTGCGGCGCTGGGCGCAGGCATCGGCGCGCTGGCGGGCGGCGGCAAGGGCGCGGCGATCGGTGCAGGCGTCGGCGCACTGGTCGGCGGCGTGACGGGTTACAACTGGCAGGCGATCAAGAACAAGCTCGCACCGTCGGCAGCGCAGACGGGTACGCAAGTGACCGAGCAGCCGGACGGCTCGCTGAAGCTGAACGTGCCGAGCGCGGTGACCTTCGCGACGAACCAGTACGCGATCACGCCGGCCTTCACGCCGCTGCTGAACGACCTGGCCTCGACGCTGAGCCAGAACCCGCAAGTGACGGCATCGATCGTCGGCTACACGGACAGCACGGGCTCGGCGCAGCTGAACCAGACGCTGTCGCAGAACCGCGCGCAGAGCGTCGTGAACGCACTCGCGCAGCGCGGCGTGAACGCCGGCCGCCTGTCGGCGCAAGGCATGGGCGCGTCGAACCCGATCGCGGACAACGCGACCGAAGCCGGCCGCGCGCAGAACCGCCGCGTCGAAATCTACCTGCGCGCAGCACAGGCGCAGTAAGCGCACGACGAGGGGAAGGCGCGGGCCCGCTGCCCGCGCAGCCCCGCCGGACAAGGCTTCCGGCGGAGCCGGTAACAAATCGAAAAAATTTTCGAACTTCTGTCGCAGGCCGCGGTCAGTATTTACGGTACGCGGCTGGTGTTGCCGGCGCGTCACCATTCTCCTCTTGTCGTTGTTGCTCCGGGGCCGTATCCGCCCCGGTTTTTTTTGCCCGCAGAATTCGTGCTGCATCGCAGCATATCGCCCTCGGGCACGCCGCTTGCGCGGCCCCGCCCGTTCCGGCGCCCGGTCAAGGGTGCCTGCCCGCGTCGCTGGCGCGCGCCCCTGCTAGAATCGCGGTTTCCCGTCGTTTTTCCGCCGTTCCTCTACAGACCCTATGTCCGCATCCGACCTCACTTCCGTGCAGGCTGCGGCGCCGCAAGGTGGCCGCCAGATCCTCGTTACGTCCGCACTGCCCTATGCCAACGGGCAGATCCACATCGGCCACATGGTCGAGTACATCCAGACCGACATCTGGGTGCGGACGCTGCGAATGCACGGCCATGAGGTCTACTACATCGGTGCCGACGACACGCACGGCACGCCGATCATGCTGCGCGCGGAGAAGGAAGGCCTGACTCCGAAGCAGTTGATCGACCGGGTGTGGGCGGAGCACAAGCGCGATTTCGACAGCTTCGGCGTGTCGTTCGACAACTTCTACTCGACCGATTCGGACGAGAACCGCGTGCTGAGCGAGAAGATCTACGTCGCGCTGCAGGAAGCCGGCTTCATCGCCGAGCGCGAGATCGAGCAGGCATACGATCCCGTCAAGGAAATGTTCCTGCCGGACCGCTTCATCAAGGGCGAGTGCCCGAAGTGCCACGCGAAGGATCAATACGGCGACAACTGCGAAGTGTGCGGCTCGACCTACCTGCCGACCGAACTGCTGAACCCGTATTCGGTCGTGTCCGGCGCGACGCCGGTGCGCAAGACGTCGAAGCACTACTTCTTCCGCCTGTCCGATCCACGCTGCGAAACGTTCCTGCGCGAATGGGTGAGCGGCCTCGCGCAGCCCGAAGCAACCAACAAGATGCGCGAATGGCTCGGCGACGCCGGCGAGGCCAAGCTCGCCGACTGGGACATCTCGCGCGACGCGCCGTACTTCGGCTTCGAGATCCCGGGCGCGCCCGGCAAGTATTTCTACGTGTGGCTCGACGCGCCGGTCGGCTACTACGCGAGCTTCAAGAACCTGTGCGACCGCAACGGCATCGACTTCGATGCGTGGGTCCGCCCGGGCTCGGCCACCGAGCAGTATCACTTCATCGGCAAGGACATCCTGTACTTCCACACGCTGTTCTGGCCCGCGATGCTCGAGTTCTCGGGCCACCGCACGCCGACCAACGTGTTCGCGCACGGCTTCCTGACGGTCGACGGCGCGAAGATGTCGAAGTCGCGCGGCACGTTCATCACCGCGCAGAGCTACATCGACACGGGCCTGAACCCCGAATGGCTGCGCTACTACTTCGCCGCGAAGCTGAACGCGACGATGGAAGACATCGACCTGAACCTCGACGACTTCCAGGCGCGCGTGAACAGCGACCTCGTCGGCAAGTACGTGAACATCGCGAGCCGCGCGGCAGGCTTCCTGATCAAGCGCTTCGACGGCCGCGTGCAGGACAGCGCGATGAACCATCCGCTCGTCGCGAAGCTGCGCGATGCGATCCCGCAGATCGCCGCACACTACGAAGCGCGCGAGTACGGCCGCGCACTGCGCCACACGATGGAGCTCGCGGACGAAGTGAACGCGTACGTCGACGGCGCGAAACCGTGGGATCTCGCGAAGGATCCGGCCAACGCGGTCGCGCTGCATGAAACCTGCAGCGTGAGCCTCGAGTCGTTCCGCCTGCTGTCGCTCGCGCTGAAGCCGGTGATGCCGCGCGTGGCCGAAGCCGTCGAGTCGTTCTTCGGGATCGCGCCGCTCGCATGGGCCGATGCCGCGAAGCCGCTGTCGTCGGAACAGCCAATCAAGGCGTACCAGCACCTGATGACGCGCGTCGACCCGAAGCAGATCGAAGCGCTGCTCGCCGCGAACCGCGATTCGCTGCAGGCCGAAGCCACCGGCGCGGCCGCCGCGAGCGCCAATGCCGCGAAGGATGCGAAGAACAACGCCAGGGCGAACGCGAAGCAGGCGGTCGTGAACGGCGCGGACGACGCACCGATCTCGATCGACGATTTCGCGAAGATCGACCTGCGCATCGCGAAGATCGTCGCGTGTCAGGCGGTCGAGGGCTCGGACAAGCTGCTGCAGCTCACGCTCGACGTCGGCGAGGAAAAGACCCGCAACGTGTTCTCGGGCATCAAGTCCGCGTACCAGCCCGAGCAGCTCGTCGGCAAGCTGACCGTGATGGTCGCGAACCTCGCGCCGCGCAAGATGAAGTTCGGCCTGTCCGAAGGGATGGTGCTTGCCGCGTCGGCCACCGACGAGAAGGCCGAGCCGGGCCTCTACATCCTCGAGCCGCACAGCGGCGCGAAGCCCGGCATGCGCGTGAAGTAAGCCGAACGCGCTGCCGCCTGCGCGAAACAAAGCCCCGCTTCGTGCGGGGCTTTTTTCATGGCTGCTCGGTATGCCGCCCGCGCGCGCCGTCACTGCCGAACCACCGGTCGAAACGCCGCGTGTAGTTCAGGTCGACGCCCTGGAACGTGCCGCCATACGCGGACACCGACCAGAAGCGCGTCAGGTTGATCGTCGCCTTGAACGCGTTGCTTGCCGATTGCAGGCCCTGCTCGAAGCCGAGCACGAAGCGCTCGTTGATCGCCTTCGACACCAGCACGACCTGCGGATCGGTCAGGCCGACTTCGCTGCGGCCGACCGAGACCTCGTCGAGACCGAAGGTCTGTGCGACGCGCTTGCCGGTCACGCTGCCGAGCAGCCCCAGTGCCGCCGTCATCGCACCCTGCTGGCCGACGTTGTTGCCCTGGTCGGTGCCGTGCCCGAACAACAGCCACGACAGCTTTTCGTTTTCGGTGACGTTCGGCTCCGACACGAGCTTGACCGTCAGCGACTGGATCGTACCCGTGACCTGCACGCCGGCCTCGACCTCCTGGTTGCGCCGCATCGCGAGGATATTGACGCCCGGGTTCGACACGGGGCCGTTGAACGTGAAGAAGCCGTTCTCGACCGCGAGCTTGCGGCCGAACGACGTGTACGTCGACCCTTCGGTCACGCGCACGTTGCCGACCGCGCGCAGCGGCACGCCCGGCGCGCTCATCACGGTGATCGTGCCGCGCAACCCGAGATCCGCGCCGTGCCCCTTGAAGCGGAAGTTGTTGCCGAGGCCGATGTCGATGTTCGCGCGCGGCGCGAGCGACGGCGCCGGCTTGTCCTCGACCGGCTTCGGCTTCGCGACCGCGGAACCGGTCGGCGTCTCGCCGCGCACCGTGCCGCCCGGCTGCATGATCACCACATCGTCCGACAGGTGCGGCGCCGATTCCTCGGGCAAGTCGAACAGCGCGCGGTCGACGATGAACTTGCCGTCGATCGACAGTGCGCCGCGCGGCCCGTCGTTCGCGACGGTTGCCTTGCCCGACAGCGACAACTTGCGATCCGGCGCCGCGAACAGTTCGAGCTTGTCCGCGACGATGCTCGCGGTCAGGTCGGGCGCTTCGCCGTCGAGGCGCACGCGGCCGAGTGCGCGCAGCGTACCGTCGCCGCCGTGAAACTCGACCTGCTGGAATTCGACGAGGTTTTCCGACAGTTTCACGCGCACGATGCCGTCCTTCAGCTGCACGCCCTGGTCGATGAGCGTCGCGGACAGATCGTCGCCCGTCAGCATCCCCGACAGGTTCGGCTTCACCGGCGTGCCGGCGACCGTCAGCTTCAGCGCCGCGCGCCCGCCGAGCAGGTAGCTCGGCCCGAACAGGTTGCCGGTCGTCTTCAGCGCCGGGATGTCGGCGTCGATGCGGCCCGACAGCGGGCCGTCGTCGACCACGCCGAACATGCCGTCGCGCAGCGCGAACGGCACGATGACGTTCGCATCGAGCGTGCCGATCCGGCTCGCCTTCGCGAGCGCCGTCACGTTGAGCCGGTTGCCGGGCGTGAAGCTCGCACGCGCGGACAGGTCCGTCAGCCCCAGCGACGCGATGCCGCGCCCGCTCTCGATCGTCACGTCGCCGCCGCGGCGCTTCACCTGCACGTAGCCCGTCGCGTTCGCGCCGAGCGAGAAATCCCAGTCGGCGTCGAGCACGACGTCGGTCCGCACCGGCGGCCGCTGGCCCGTCAGCGCCTGGCGGACCTCGAGGAAACGCGCGACCGACGCGCCGCTCACGGAGCCCGCCGAGCGCATCTGGCCGTGATCGAATACGAACGACTTCAGGTCGATCGCCGCGCCTTCGAGCGTGAGCTGCGTCGCGCCGAGCGTCACGCGGCCGGCGCCGGCCGACACGGTCAGCGGCGACTGCAGCGCGATGGCCGGCGTGCCGCGGTTCGCGAGACGCGTAACAGTGCCGTCCCAGCGCATCCCGTCGCGGCTCTCGATCACGCCGCCGTTCGCCGCGAGCGTCACGTCGATCACGCGGCCGCCGCTCGTCCCGAGCGCCGACGCGTCGAGCGTGTGCTTCGCGCGCGTGCCGTCGAGGTGCGCGCGCAGCGATTTCAGCTTCAGCGAGCCGAGCGCGATGTCGGACGCATCGGCCGTGAACACGAGCGCACCGTGCGCGCCGTCGCGGATGTCCGCGCGGCCCTGCGCGGCACCGATCCGGTTCGAGCCGACCACGACGTGCTCGGCCTTGTAGGTGGCCGTCACGTTCGGGTGCGCGAAGCTGCCGGTCAGGTCGCCCTGCGCCTGCACGAGCCCTTCCACGCCGAAGCCGAGCCGGTCGAGCTGCGGTGCGTCGACGACGAAGTGCAGCCGGTCGCCGGGCGCACCGAAGCTGCCGCGCAGGTCGACATGATTGCCCGCGATCGACAGGGTCGCGTTGCTCGGCAAAATGCGCGAGCCGGCGAGCTGCACGACGCCGGCGCCAGTCAGCGGCACGCCGTCGTACAGGCTGTCGCCGAGCTTGAAGGTCGCCTTCGTCGACACCTGCGGCGCGAACGCGCCCGACGCCGTCAGCGTGCCCGATACACGCGTCTCGCCGCGCGGGGCCGGCGCCTTCGCAGCCGTGGCGGGCGCCTTGCCGCCACCCGCCTTCGGCGCGCTCATCGCGGCGAGCAGCAGCGGATCGAATGCGGTCAGCGTCGCCTTCGCGTCGTAGCTCGAATGCGCATCGTGGCGGAACACGCCCGTCAGGTCGATCCGGCCCTTGCCCGCCGTCACGCGTGCGTCGGTCAGCACGGTCTGCTGGGGCGTCAGCGCAACCTTCGCACGTGCGCCGAGCGCAAGCTTCGGATCGTTCAGGTTGAAGTCGACGGTCGTCGCGTCGCCCGCGAGCGTCACGCCGAGCGGGCCGCCCAGGCGCATCGGCCGCAGCTCGGCGACGAACGCGTTCAGGTCGAGGTTCGCGACCTTCAGGTCGAAGCGGCCCTTGCCGCTCGCCAGCGTGCCGTTGCCCGTCACGCTGCCGTCGCGGATCAGCTTCAGCGCAAGCGCGTCGATCCGCTGCGCGTGCGCGTCGAGATGCACGTTCGCGTGCGCGTCGATCACCGGCAGCAGGTGGTCGCCGAGCGTGCCGGGCTTTGCGTTGACGATCGACACCGGGCCCGTCACCGCGAACCCCTTCGCGGGCTCGGCTCCGGCCGGCGGGGTCACGGGCGCGAGTTCCGCACGCACCGCGAGATCGGCGGCCGGTGCGCCGGGCGCGAGCGCCTGCGGGTTCACGTGATCGAACGCGAGCGACGCACGCGTGAGCGGCACCGCGCCGAACGGCGCGGCCTCGACGTGCGCGCGCCCGTTCAGCTTCATCCCGCTCGCGTCGACGTCGGCAACGAGCGCCTCGAGCGAGCCCGACACGCGCGCGCGCGCATCGACCGGCTCGTTGGACAGCTTGCCCGCATAGGTGGCGTCACCCGTCAGCGCAAACGGCTTCACGCCGTCGAGCTTCGCGCGTGCGGTCAGCGCGCCGTACGGCGTATCGACGCCGTCGAGCACGAGTTCATGATGACGGCCGTCGCTGCGGCCGTTCAGCGCGATATGGTCGAGCTGGGTCGTCGAGCCGCCGTCGTGGATCGCGAGGTGATCGACACGCAAGTCGTCGATGCGCAACTGCAGCGGCAGGCTCAGGTCCTGCGGCGTCGTACTCGGCGTCGACGGCCCCGGCGCGATCCGCACGTCGATCGTGCCGGCGCGCAGATAGGCAATGGACAGCCGCCACGGCGCGCGGGTCAGCGCCCAGCGGCCGTCGAGCCGGTCGATGCGGATTTCGGTGCCGGTGCCGTCGGGGCTCGTCCACGCGAACCCGCGCAACCGCACGCCGGTCGCAAGCGAGCCGTCGAGCGTACCCGCGAGCCGCGCGCCGAGCACGCGCCCGGCCACCTTCCACGCGAGCCGCGTGCCGTGCTCGGTCGTCACCGCGGCCAGCACGAGCCCGGCCGCCAGCACGACAAGCAGCACGACCGTCGCAAGCGTCCACGCGACGAACCGCCCGATGCGCGCGACGGGCCCGCGGCGCGGCGCGCGCGGCGGCGCGTCGGGCACGCCGTCGGGCGAGTCCGGATCGTGAGGCAGCGGCGTGTCGTTCGGGTCCTTCGTCATGCGGTTCGTCGTCGATGAAGCGGTACGGTCAGAAAGCGATGCCGAGCGTCAGGTACGGGCGCACGCTATGGTTGCGCAACCCGTACGCGACGTCGACGTTGATCGGGCCGACGGGGCTGCGCCAGCGCGCGCCGATGCCGACACCCGGGTAGAACACGCGCTCGCCCCACGCATCGGTGGCGGTGCCGATGTCGAAGAACGTCGCGGCGCCCCAGTCGCGGTTGAACCAGTGCTGGTATTCGGCGGTGCCCGTCATCAGGTACTTGGTCGGCAGCACGGAGCCGTCGACGCTGTTGCCGATGCTCTGGTAGCCATAGCCGCGCACCGAATTCGAGCCGCCCGCGCGGAACAGCAGCGACGCCGGCACGCCGGTCGAGCTGCCGCTCGTGAACACGCCGCCGAGTTCCGCACGGAACACGAACAGGTCGCGCTTGCCGATCGGCAGGTACTGCTGGCCGCGCGCGTAGCCGCGGATGAAAGTCTGGTCGGTCGCCACGCCCTTGATCGCGAAGCCGGCCTCCGCGTGGATCAGGTTGCCCGAACGCGGGAACAGCGGATCGTCGACGTTGCGGCGCGTCCACGCCCATTGCGGCACGAGCGCGCGGCTCGTGGTCGGCCCCGCTCCGTTCTGGTCGAGCCGGTCCTGGTAGTACATCAGCGAATACGCATAGTCGATGAACTGGCCGGTGCGCGTGCGCTGTACGCCGACCCGCGCGCTGTAGATGCGCGTGTCCGACACGTTGGTGTTCGTGTACGACGCGAGCACGCTGTTGGTCCACCCCTTCTGGCCCGGCGGCATCGACAACTGGATCTGCCCGTATTGCTGGATCTGGTCGAGCCGGCCCGACACGGTCAGCGGCCACGCGGCGCCGAACGTGTCGAGATACGTATAGGAGCCCTGCACGTGCGGCCCGGTATCGGTGGCAAAGCCGACGCCGCCGCGGATGTTGTTGTACGGGAACTCGCTGACCTTCACGTGCACGGGCGTACGCTCGGGCTTCGCCGTATCGTCGCCGACGTCGATCGCGACGCTCGCGTAGTACGGCGTGTTCTGCAGCTGCCGCTGCAGTTCGGTGATCCGCCGCACGTCGTAGATCTCGCCTTCCGACAGCGGATTGACGTTCGTGACGATCCTTTCCGGGTAGCGCCGCACGCCGTCGACATCGACCTTGCCGATCGTGAACGTCGGCCCGCTGTCGAACGTGACCGCGAGCGTCGCGCGCTGCGTGCTCGGGTCGATGCGTGCTTCCGACGATGCGATCTTCGCGCCGAGATAGCGGCGCGACTGCAGTTGCCTGAGCGCCGCGCCCTTCGCGCCGTCCCAGTCGGACTGCGTGAACGGGTCGCCCGGCTTCAGCGAAAACGCGAAACGGGTCGCGGCTTCCTGCTTCGGATCCTCGGTGTCGACGGGCCCCTTGAACGTCAGGTCGACGGTCGACACGACGGTCTGCTTCCCCGGATCGACCGCGATGCGCACGTCGCGCTTGCCGTCGCGCGTGCGCACGTCGGTGCGCACGACCGGCGAGAAATAGCCGGCCGTCGCAGTCAGGTCGCGCACCTGTTGCGGCGTGGCGGTCACGAGGAAGTCGAACTGGTCGTCGCTGATGTCGTCACGCTTCGCGAAGCGCGCGATATCGAGATGCGACTTGAGCAGCTTGCGAATCGAGCGCGGCGCGTCGATGTCGACGTCGTACTTCGCGTGGGCCGGCAGCGCGAAGCACGCGGCCAGGCAACCCGCGAGGGCCGCCCGCGCGGCGCGGGCCGCGGCGCCGGCGCGCTTGCATTCCACGCGCGGGCCCGCGTCATGTGCCGTGTGTGCTTGCTGGTTCGACTGCCCCGCCAAATATGACCTCGCCCTCGGTTGTCACGGTTTTGTGGAAAACCCTGTATTTGACCACAGGGTACTGGCACCAAAGCTTAATGTTTGTAAACCGCTGCGCGAGCGTGCGTGCCCGCAACGCCATGCCTGACGGCGCGCTTGCGGGCACCGGCTGCACGCCGGCCCGCGGATTCGACGCGCGATTGCCGCCGGCTGTTCCCGCGATGCGGTAAAATCCCGCCATCGTGAATCCGGCGCATCGTGCGCCGCCCGAAACGGAAAACCCAGCCATGCCGTACCAGTCCGATGTCACGCAGTTCCTGAACCAGCTCAAGCAGCAGAAGCCGACGCTCGAGGAAGAGCAGCGCAAGGGCCGCTCCCTGCTGTGGGACAAGCAGCCGATCGACCTGGAAGAGCGTGCCGATCAGCAGGAATCGCGCGTGAAGCAAACGTCGTACGTCTACTACCAGAACTTCTGACGACGTGAGCGCCGCCGACGAGGCCAGCGCCGCCCGGCAGGACGACGCGATCGCCGCGCCCGCGGGCGCCGATTCGACGCCCGACACGGTCGACGGTGTCGCGGCATTCGCTCGCCTGTACGGCGAGCCGCTCTTCAAGCTGCCGCAGGATCTCTACATCCCGCCCGATGCGCTCGAGGTCTTCCTCGAGACCTTCGAAGGCCCGCTCGACCTGCTGCTCTACCTGATCCGCAAGCAGAACTTCAACGTGCTCGACATCCCGATGGCGCAGGTCACCGCGCAATATCTCGGCTACGTCGACCAGATCCGCACGTCGAACCTGGAGCTCGCGGCCGAGTACCTGCTGATGGCTGCGATGCTGATCGAGATCAAGTCGCGGATGCTGCTGCCGGTCAAGAAGGCCGACACCGGCGAGGAAGCCGAGGATCCGCGCGCCGAACTCGTGCGCCGCCTGCTCGAGTACGAGCAGATGAAGCTCGCCGCGCAACGGCTCGACCAGTTGCCGCAGCTCGGCCGCGACTTCCTGCGCGCCGAGGTCTACATCGAACAGAGCGTCACGCCGCGCTTCCCCGACGTGAATTCGGACGACCTGCGCGCGGCGTGGGCCGACGTGCTCAAGCGCGCAAAGCTCGTCCAGCACCACAAGATCTCCCGCGAGGAGCTGTCGGTGCGCGAACACATGAGCCTGATCCTGCGCCGGCTGCAAAACGCGCGTTTCATGGAATTCGCCGAGCTGTTCGACACGTCGCGCGGCGTGCCGGTCGTCGTCGTGAATTTCATCGCGATGCTCGAACTCGCGCGCGAATCGCTCCTCGAGATCACGCAGGCCGAGCCGTTCGCGCCGATCTACGTGCGTCTCGCGTACTTGCCCGCGTAACACCCGCGCCCGCCCTTCCCGCTGTCCCGATTCATCCCGGCACACGCGCCGCTTCACCGCCGCCCGGCGCGGCCGCGCCGGGCTGTTACCGGCACGCCCGATTAAAAAGTGAACGATCGTTCTTTTTTCGATGCGTTTGGCGGCCAAATCCTCTACAATCCGCCGACGCCCGATGCGCCGCCCGCGCGCCGGCGTTCTCCGCTTCGACCCCGACGCCGCTGCTGCGGCGCCAACGCGCGCCAGCGCGAGGAACCCGCTACCCGATCATGAAAGTCATCAGCTCGATCCATGAACTGCGCGACCAGCTGCGCGGACAGAACCGCACGGCGTTCGTGCCGACGATGGGCAACCTGCACGAAGGGCATCTGTCGCTGATGCGCCTCGCGCGCCAGCACGGCGACCCGGTCGTGGCGAGCATCTTCGTCAACCGGCTGCAGTTCGGCCCGAACGAGGATTTCGACAAGTATCCCCGCACGCTCCAGGACGATATCGAGAAGCTGCAGAAGGAAAACGTCTACGTGCTGTTCGCGCCGACCGAGCGCGACATGTACCCGGAACCGCAGGAATATCGCGTGCTGCCGCCGGACGACCTCGGCGGGATCCTCGAAGGTGAATTCCGGCCCGGCTTCTTCACCGGCGTGTGCACGGTCGTGGCGAAGCTGATGGCCTGCGTGCAGCCGCGCGTCGCCGTGTTCGGCAAGAAGGACTACCAGCAGCTGATGATCGTGCGCCGCATGTGCCAGCAGCTCGCGCTGCCGGTCGACATCATCGCCGCCGAAACCGTGCGCGACGAGGACGGCCTCGCGCTGTCGTCGCGCAATCGCTACCTGTCGGCCGACGAGCGGAAGGAAGCGCCCGAACTCGCGAAGACGCTGCAGCGCATCCGCGAAAGCGTGCTCGGCGGCGAGCGCGACCTCGGCAAGCTCGAAGCATCGGCCCGCACGCATCTGTCCGGCCGCGGCTGGGCGCCCGACTACATCTCGATCCGCCGCCGCGCGAACCTGATCGCGCCGAATGCGGCCGAGCTCGAAGCCGGCGAGCCGCTCGTCGTCGTCGCAGCCGCGAAGCTCGGCGCGACGCGCCTCATCGATAACCTGGAAATCTGACGGGCCGCCCGCGCCCCTCACGACGCATCACGGAGACACCATGCAGCGCCACATGCTCAAATCGAAGATCCACCGCGCGGCCGTCACGCACTGCGAGCTGCACTACGAAGGCTCGTGCGCGATCGACGAAGACCTGCTCGAAGCATCGGGCATCATCGAGAACGAACGGATCGACATCTGGAACATCAACAACGGCGAGCGCTTCTCGACGTACGCGATCAAGGGCGAGCGCGGCAGCGGGATGATCTCGCTGAACGGGTCGGCCGCGCGTCGCGCGCAGCTCGGCGACCTCGTGATCATCGCGGCATTCGCGATGGTCGACGAAGCCGAGCTGCAGGCCGGCTGGAAGCCGAAGCTCGTGTTCATCGACGACGGCAACAAGATCAAGGGCCACCGCGATCACGTGCCGACGCAAAACTGGACCTGATTGACCCGCCGCCCGCGTGCCGTGGCGCGCGGGAGCGGCTGCGCCGCTCAGGGTCGAAGGGCCGGATTCCGTATGACGCGGGATCCGGCCCTTTGTCATTTCATCGCGCACCGGCCCGGCGGCCGTGCGATCAGGACGCCTTGGCGGCCTTCTCCGCCTTCGGCTCGCGGCGCTCGGCCCATTCGACGATCGGCCGCCACTGTTCGAGATCCTTCTCGACCCGACTCTTCGCGACGTCCCACAGCGTGAGGCCGTGCGCGGCGATCTGCACGTAGTTCTGCGTGTCCCGCACGTAGCCGAGCACCGGCAGGCCGAGCCCTTCGACGAACCGGTGAAGCTGGTCCGACGAGCGCGTGCGCGCATCGACCCGCATCCCGACGATCCCGACCTCGACGCTGCCCTTACGTACGGCCTTCTCGCCGGCGAGGCGCTCCAGAAACTGCTGCGTGGCCAGGATATCGAACATCGACGGCTGCAGCGGCACGATCACCCTGTCGGCCAGTTGCAGCGCGACGTTGAGCCGGTTGCCGTGCAGGCCGGCCGGCGTATCGATCACCGCATATTCGAGGCCGCGCGGCGGCTTCGTCGGTGCGTCCGGATCGAGCTCCCATGCCTCGATCGCCGGCAATCCGGCCGGCCGCAGGTCGAGCCACGCATGCGCGGACTGCTGCCGGTCCAGGTCGGCGAGCGCGACCCACGCGCCCTGCGCCGCGAAATAGCCGGCAAGATTGGTGGACAGCGTGCTCTTCCCCACGCCGCCCTTCGGATTCGCCACCACGATCACCGTCATGAATTCCCCCGAAAAAGCCGCGCGGCGCCCGCCGCATGGCAGGCGCCGCTCGATTGCGGATACAGGGAGCGATGATATCGGCAAACGGGGTGTCACCGGAACGGGTTGCGCCGCACCGTGTGGGCTTAGCTACCCCTTATGCACGCTGAACCGCGGCCGCCCGTGCGCCGAGCGCGAACGCGCCGCCGCCCAGCAGCGCCTGCACGGCAAGCGTGACGGCCCAGAACGCCGGATATTCCCAACCGCCGTTCGGCGATGCGAAGCCCCAGCCGTTCGGCAGATGCGCAGCGGTCGCGCCGAGCATGAACGGCAGCAGCACGAGCGCGGCGATGCGCACACGGAAGCCTGCGAGCAGCGCGAGACCGCCGGCCAGTTCGACGAACGTCGTCAGGTATGCGAGCCAGCCCGGCAGGCCGATCGACGCAAAGAACTGCGCGGTGCCGGGCAGCGTGAAGACGAACACCTTCTGCGCGACGTGTGCGAGGTACAACACGCCGAGCGCGACGCGCAACAGTGTCGCGGCGAAATCGTTGAGGCGATTGGGGTTCATGGCGAATTCCTTCGTGAGTGGTGTGAATGGATCGCACTCTATTCGAATCGATTCGACCGATAAACGCGCCAATTCGCTTTAACTGATTCCAGATTGGAACGAATTGAATCGTAAAAAGGGGCATGACCGATCATGCCCCGCACCATGCATCAATAACCGTAACCGCTCTTCCCTTGTGTGGCGTCGCCGGAGCTGGGCTGGCTGCTGCTTGATCCGTACGAATCGCACGCATGCGCAACCGCCGACGCGCCCAGCAGCGCCGCGAGCAGCACGCTCCACCACCATCGAGCCTTCATCGCCGCACTCCTCCAGACGGACATCCGCCCTCCTCTGTTGTATGCGATCGGGCGGAAAAAGCGAGGGCCGGCAGCCGGTGCGTCAACGAAACTCGGCGTACAGCGCGTCGAGGTCGAGATGGTCGGCGAACGTGTCGGCCAGCCGCTCGAGCGATGCCTCGCGCAGCGCCGGATAGTCGATGCGCTCCGCGCCGTCGAGCCCGGCCCACGCGAGCAGCGCCGTGCAGGCATCGGGCGAATCGAACAGCCCGTGCACGTAGGTCGCGAGGATCTGGCCGTCGGCGGAAACCGCGCCGTCGGGGCGCGCGCCACCCGGTGCGGCGTCGGCTGCCAGCGCCAGCGCGGGCGACGCGAGCGCGGGCCCGTGCGTGTCGCCCATGTGGATCTCGTAGCCACGCACGGCGGCCCCGCCCGGCAGCGCGAGACGCCCCGTCACGTTCCTCAGCGTCTTGTCGGGCTGCAGCGTCGTGTCGAAATCGAGCAGCCCGAGCCCCGGCACGCTGCCGGGCGCCCCTTCGAGGCCGAGCGGATCGTCGAGCGTGCGGCCGAGCATCTGCATCCCGCCGCAGATGCCGATCACCTTGCCGCCGTAGCGCAGGTGCCGGCGGATCAGCGTATCCCAGCCTGCGTCGCGCAGCCAGGCGAGGTCGCGCTGCACGCTCTTCGAACCGGGCAGGATCAGCAGGTCGGCGTCCGGCACGGGGCCACCCTTCCAGTACGTGAATTCCACCTGCGGATGCGCGCGCAGCGGATCGAAATCGGTGTGGTTGCTGATGCGCGGCAATGCCGGCACGACGACGCGCAGCACGCCCGCGTCGCCGCGTGCGGCGGCGCTGCGCGCCTGCGCGGGCAGCATGTCCTCGGCGTCGAGCAGCAGGCCGTGCAGGTACGGCAGCACGCCGAACACGGGCTTGCCCGTCTGCGCGCGCAGCCAGTCGAGCCCCGGTTCGAGCAGCTTGAAGTCGCCGCGGAAGCGGTTGATCACGAAGCCGCGCACACGGGCGCGCTCGCTGTCCGACAGGCACGCGAGCGTACCGACCAGGTGCGCGAACACGCCGCCGCGGTCGATGTCGGCAACGAGCACGACCGGGCAGTCGACACGTTCGGCAAAACCCATGTTCGCGATGTCGCCGTCGCGCAGGTTGATCTCGGCCGGGCTGCCTGCGCCTTCGACGATCACCGTGTCGTAGCCGGCGCGCAGGCGTGCGTACGACTCCAGCACCGCATCGAACGCGACCGGCTTGTAGTCGTGATACGCACGCGCGTTGAGGTTCATGCGCGCCTGGCCGTGAATGATCACCTGCGCGCCGCGGTCGCTCGTCGGCTTCAGCAGCACGGGGTTGAAATCCGTATGCGGCGCGACACCCGCGGCCAGTGCCTGCAGCGCCTGCGCGCGGCCGATCTCGCCGCCGTCGGCCGTCACCGCGCTGTTGAGCGCCATGTTCTGCGGCTTGAACGGCGCAACGCGCGCGCCGGCGCGGCGCGCCAGCCGGCACAGGCCCGCGACCAGCGTGCTCTTGCCCGCGTCGGACGTCGTGCCCTGGATCATCAACGTGCCGCGCGGCCGCGGCTGGGGTGCATTCATCGTGTAAAGGTCGTCGCGAAGCAAAGGCCGCATTATCCCCCGCGCCGGCATGCCCGCGCCGTTACAATCACGCGATGATTCCGCACGACCTCACCTTCGTCCTCGGCGGCGCGCGCTCGGGCAAGAGCGCGCACGCCGAGCGGCTCGCCGCCGACAGCGGCCGCCCCGTCACCTACATCGCGACCGCGACCGCCGCCGATGCCGAATTCGCGCAGCGCATCGCACACCATCGCGCGCGCCGGCCGGCCGACTGGGGTTTCGCCGACGCGCCCGTCGATCTCGCCGGCACGCTCGCGCGGCTCGACGATCCGCACGCGTGCCTGCTCGTCGACTGCCTGACGCTGTGGCTCACGAACCTGCTGTGCCCGGCCGACGGCGAACCGCTCGACGATGCGCAGTACGCAGCGCAGGTCGACCGGCTCGAGCATGCGTTGCGCGGCGCGCGCGCAAAGGTGATCGTCGTCAGCAACGAGATCGGGCTCGGCGTCGTGCCGCTCGGGTCGGTCACGCGCCGCTACGTCGACGAACTCGGGCGCCTGAACCAGCGCGTCGCTGCGCTCGCGACGCGCGTGACGCTGCTCGTCGCCGGGTTGCCGCTCGACCTCAAGACGGGAGCGCCGTCATGCTGATGCTGTCGCTGCCCGTCGTCGCGATGTTCGCGGTCGCGGCCGCGATCGTCGACCGCGCGATCGGCGAACCGGCCGGCTGGCATCCGCTCGTCGCATTCGGCCGCCTCGCCGCGCGCATCGAAGGCGCGCTGAACACGGGCCGGCGCGGCCGCGTAGTCGGCGTC